>JAKLGN010000079.1 GCA_022710665.1 Methanoregula sp.
TTTTCATCGGGGAAGGTGGTATTAACCGGTATCCGTGACAAAAAAGCACTCACAGAAGGGCTGGATATCATTATCAAGTCGCTCAAGGCAGCGGGAGTTGATACCTTCAAAGAACCAAAAGTGGCTGTCACCAATATCGTCTGTTCCTATGATATCGGGAAATATATCAATCTCAACAAAGTGGTCATAACCCTGAACCTTGAGAATATTGAATACGAGCCGGAACAGTTTCCGGGCCTTGTTTACCGGATCAAGGATCCAAAAATTGTCGCACTCCTGTTCTCATCGGGAAAGATCATCCTTACGGGAGGGAAAAATCTCGAAGATATCAAAAAAGGTCTCGATTTTCTCGAGCAGAAGCTCGAGAGCATCATGTAATCCGTTATTTGAGATGTAATGGGTAAATACCTTTTAAGAATTTCAGGATATTTTTTTTTTATTCTTGGGGAAAATCCAGGGACCACGGGGTGACTCCGCACATCAGAGTCCATCTCGTGTCTCGGGCTTCAATTACCCGTTAAGGGAAAAATACCGGTTAAAAAGAACTCATAATTCTGGATTTAGACTTCGGCCGGCCCGTTGCTATCGTGCGCCGATGCCACAAATCATACCTGAGGTAATGGGGGCATCTGCCGAATCGTTGTTTTAGCGGAAATGATCTTCGTGGATATTCACGTCCAGTATCGGTGCGTCTGGATAAAATTCCGTTCTGCCTTCAATATCTCGCGGTAAAAAGCATCGCCATCGGTAAGGGTTGCAAGGATCCTTGAAGCGTTCTCCGGTCCCACCCCCCGGCCAGACAGGGCAATAACCGCTTTCTTCCCGCTGGAGAGGACCATATTCGCATTTTTCATCAGCCGCTGCTCCACAGCCCGCTCCTCAGAGGTCTTCCGGGATTTTTTCACCATGGTGAATGAATCCTCTTCATACGGTTTGAGCGCAGCAATGAGACGCGCACCGCACTTCGGGCATTGAGGGTGATCGGGAATGCGTGACACAACGGTTTTGCTCTTCCAGTCGCGGCAGTTCATGCAGCACAGAAACACATCATCCTGGTCAAGACGGCGCCTGAGGGTAGAGAGGATAGCCTGGTCCGCGGTTGGGGGGGGAATCTGGTCCCGTGATGAAAGCAATCCACCGGCGCCTATCAGGGAATGCGGGCCTATCCCAACGCTCATCTCACCCGTTTTGATCTGGCGGGCAATGGCTGATGCAGCCTCAATATCCATGTAACCGGTAAGGAGTTCCCGGAAAGCCTCCTGCTGTACAATGGTATTGTCGAAAAATTCAAGCAGCCGTATGATGCTGATCTTTTCGTAATCTGCGTCAGGGTCGACAGCCCCGAACTTTTTTGCTATCTGTACCAGTTTCCACTTGAAGAGCGCAGTCCGTTTCAGGGATAGTCGTATAATACCCGGCATGTGGGCGGGGTCAAGCGAGAGGAGAAGGTCCCTCACATCCGCTGCACGGATATCGAACGGGAGCCGCAGCAGGATACGGTACGCGTCCAGTTCAAGGCCGACAGTAGTACCATAACGGGCGGAGATAAGTACCGACAGAACGCGTCCCAGCGCTTCGTTCGCCTTATGCCCGGCACAGACATTGCACACAACACCATCATCGGTGTTTTCAAGAGAGATCAGCCGGTCTGTAGGTACCAGTGAACGGTTCTTGTCCATTTCCACGAGGAACTGCCCGGCATATGCCACGTTGTCTGGATCACTGGTGTAATCCGTGATCCTGCGGCTCCTGCGAATCGCGCCGGCTTCCCGGGCAACAGAGAAAGGAACCGGGATCTGTTCGCCTTCCCAGGATGGCAGCTCACCGCTCACTTTCTTTGCCGGCTCGACCGTCAGTTTCCCGTCAGCAATCTCAAGTACGCGCCAGAGCTGGCCTTTGGTGATGAAGACAACGCCGGTATGCACCCAGCCTACAACAAATGATTCGTCCAGGGTCCCGACCGTTCTCCGTGAGACCATGTCGAACACGGGGACTTTTCGTTCGTCATGGATCATGGACAGGTTGCCGGCAAGGTAGCGACGTGCCCGGGCGGTTGTGATGATCCTGCTGCCATCCAGCCGGATGAGACGGTGTTCCTCCATCTGGCGACAGACATCCTCCAGCAGGAGCGCCGGTTCTCTGAACAGGGATGTGCGGCAGAGAATGTCGACAATTTTTTGGCGCTCGATCTCCCCGTATTCAACCGCTATAGCCGCAACCTGGTTTGCCAGTACATCAGCTGCATTCTGTTCAGCAATAACCTCCTCGAGCTCGTTTGCCCGTGCTTTTTTTGCTATCACAAGAGATTCCAGCAGGTCATCGAAACCTGTTGCAAGGATCGTACCGTGGGAAACCGTGTTCAGCTGGTGGCCGGCACGGCCCACGCGCTGGACGAGCCGTGCAACCTCGCGGGGGGAACCGAACTGGATCACGTGATCGATCCGGCCGATATCGATGCCCAGTTCCATGGAAGATGTGCAGATGAGAGTATGGATCTCCCCGCGTTTGAACCGTTCCTCGGCATCTATCCTCACTTCTTTCGAAAGCGAGCCATGATGTACCTCCACGTCGCCTCTCTCGAACAGGGCATGCCCCAGCGCCTCAGCCGTGACACGCGTGTTAACGAAGACGAGAGTGGATCCTTCACGCTTGAGCATTTGGGAAAGCACTTCTGTCTGATGCCGGAAGTCATCCCCGACATAACGGACATCTATCTTGAGGTTCTTTGCGACCGGGACCTGGACGAGTGAGAACGGTCGCTCACCGCACAAAAACCGGGCAATATCCTGCGGGTTCCCGACCGTGGCGGAGAGCCCTATCCGCTGGAACTCCCCCGCATAGACATGGAGTCGTTCAAGGGCAACTGCCAGCTGGGCACCCCGCTTGCTGCCGGCAAGTTCGTGGATCTCATCAACGATGACGAACCGCACGCTGGCCAGGTGATGACGGAGGCGTTTTCCCATGAAAAGCGCCTGCACCGTCTCGGGTGTGGTGATGAGGAGGTCCGGGGGATAGAGCGCCTGCTTTCGCCGCTCGGCCATGGGAGTATCCCCGTGGCGGACCCCCACGGTCAGGCCGAGTTCGCTGCACCACCACTGCATCCGTGACAGGATATCACGGTTCAGGGAGCGCAGCGGGGTGATATACAATGCCTTAAAACCCCCGTCCGAAGGCATGGTGAGCAGGGCATTGAATACCGGGAACATCGCGCTCTCGGTCTTGCCGGTACCCGTAGGTGCGATCAGGAGTGTATGGTCTCCACGGAGGATAAGGGGAATTGCTTCTTTCTGGGCATCGGAAAGAAGGGTAAATCCGCGTTTCCTGATGCAGGCCTGCACCTTTGGATCCAGCACTTCAATCGCTTTCATCAGGGATCAGGGTCTTTAACGGGCCGATATACGTTCCATCGGCAAGGATGATCTCTGTGTCGTCGCTGTTGATATGACGGGAAAGCGGGGATGTCGGGTTTCTGATAATCTGGAAAAGATCATACCCGGCAATCTCATTGAACGCCGGCATGAAGAGAACCCGCGTGGGTGCATCCGCCTCCCCTTGTTCTGCCATCCTGAGGGCGACATTGTTCACGCCCGCCCGCAGGTATGCCGGGGACTGGAGGGCACAACCGACACGGTCCCTGAGGGTGAGGAGGGGGTGGTGGTGCCCGGCAATCATGAGGTGCCCGGCGAGTGATGGCGACGGGTACATATGGCCATGGAGATAGCCGACACCATCAATGACCGCTCCTTCCCTTGCAAAGATCTCCCCAGGTACGAGATACCGTTCTATACCGGTATCATGGTTACCGGGAAACACCAGCAGGGGAACCCGGTCGCGCAATGTAGCGAGGATACGTGGCAGCTCATAATATTCCTGGCGGGTGAGCGTCGGGATGCTGTGCTTGACATCGCCGAGTAGCACAAGCCCGTCCGGATCGGTTCGATCAATAATCGCGAGCAGTCGCTCCAGCCGGTCTTTGCTCCTGCTTCGGAAATGAAGGCCGTGCTGCGCAAGATCCGCTTCGATGCCGAAATGAAGATCGGCAGCAATGAGAAAACGCAGCTTATCCTCAACGACAAGTGCAGGCCCGTCACCGACAAATTCCAGGTTCATAACGGTTTTACAAATCCTTTCCTGGGCTGGTAGCATTCATCTTCGATGATCAGTGATTCGACAGCCGCACGTGCAGATTCCGGGGAAATTGCCCATAACCGGGCCATTTCAAGGATCTCTTCCACAGCGACGCCCCCGGGGCCACTGGTTGCCCGGATATATTCCATGACACGGTTACGGGGATCTGCCTGCACCACATCATCTGTATCCTGCGGTTGCCGGACACTCGCAAGAGCGCCGGAAACCAGATCAGCCATTCTGCTGAGATCACCGGGGGTCAGGGAGTAGTGTGAACATACCCGCAGGATCCTGTTGTCGCTGCTGGTTCCCCTGAGGGTAGAAAGCACCTTCTCAAGCCGTGCGATAGTGTATTGTGCAGTTGTTATTATCCACTGGTCCCTGATGCAGCGATCTATACCATGTACCTGATCCGGCCGTATGGTCAGAACCGTTTTCCCCCCGTTCCGGTAGAGATGGGCACGGCCGGAAACGGATATAAATGAAGGGAGCGGGATCTTCCGTATGGATTCAGCGCAACCGGTATTTTTTCCACCGCAGACAAGGTCAAAACCTCCGGTCGGATCGGCGAGCCGTGCGGAGAGTATGTCATTCTGTTCCTGCACCTCCACCAGCGCTCCGGTCACAAATACCGTGCGGCAGTACGCTCCCGATGGTGTTACCACCCACCCAGCGCTCTTTTCGTCCTCGCCCGGTACAGACAGTGTCGACTGATTGAATTCACCGGCAAAGAGCCGGGCAGCCCCTTCCATGGTACCCTCAGTCTTTATCCTCGCGGCTCATCAAGATATAGTCAGTGCCAAGGGCAGAAAGGACCTGGTATTGTATCGTCATCGGAACAGGGGGCACAGCCCAGCGGCGGGGGGTATTGCCCCCCCTAGAACGCCGTAGAGTTTTTTCAAATGATATCCTATGAAAATTGCATTGAACAAAGGTGATTTTGGGATTTTTCACGTTCCCAATTAATTGCGATCAACGCCACCTCCCCTTACGGGGCGCCCCCGCGGCTGATCAATAACATTGAGAATATAAAAAAACACAGAACTGCCCCGCCATACCCCGCAAGGGGCCTGGAGGCAAAGGAGCCCTCATGCCAGCAATTTTCATCGTTCCGGTGTGAACCGATCCATTTATTCCCGTTTCTGGAGAGTGAACATAGGTTTTCTCCAGGGAAATTTTTTAGTCTTTCCCAAATACCATTACGGCGCAGCACATGACACCGAAGGCAACAAGAACAAGTCCAGCCGGGAGTGGTGATTTCGGCGTTGATGCAACAGGACCATTTCTCACCGGGACATCGGCGCTCATGTCAGGGGGGACAAGAGTATTGTCAAGCGCATAAGCATGAGCATACGCGTCCTGTGCCTCTGCAATCCTCCCGAGAGCGCGGAGGGCATTGCCCTTGTTATACCAGGAAACCGAGTGAACTCCCGTCAGGTTGCCGTTAACTGCCAGCGCGGCATCCGCAGCGGTTATCGCTTCCTCATTCCGGTCCAGCATGACAAGAATTCCTGCCCGGTTGGACTGGATAAGACCGGTCAGAGAGGATGCGTTCAAAGCGAGCGCCTTGTCAGAAGCATCAAGCGCCTCCTGGTATTTTCCCTCACCTGCCAGATCTACACTCTGCGAGTACAATGCACCAGCGGCCGTGAAGGATTCGGGTGAATCTTCAGCCATACCATGACCTGTCAGTAGGACCAGGACAATCATGGCCAGAAAGATAACGTGAATCTGCATACAGGTTCTCCAGTACCAGTACGCCTTTTTTTCCTATAAAAAAGAGGGAGGAGAAAAACACGAGGGGTTATTCCTTCTTCCATACAGCGCATGCCAGGGCAATCCCCAGAGCCAGAAGGATCACCATGGTAGGGAGGGATGCATACGTGGTTTTCTGCGGAGCAGGCGTCAGGTCAGGGAGCATGGTGGCTTCAGGAGTCGTGGCGGGTGGTGATGAGGGTACTGTTTCATATGAAACCGTAACCTGGCCTGAAACATTCCGTACGGGAGTGGTTACCGGTTTGATAAATGTGACGGTTGCCGATGCATCGAGCATGCCTGCCCGGGCCTCCGGTGAAGTGCCTGGATACATTTCCTGCATATGATTGAGGTTCTGGTTAACGGTGACGGTGTACGTTCCTTCAGGATAAATGAACCCTCCCTGAATATTCCTCGAGGTTCGATCCCACGCGCTCCCGTCTTTCCAGAAGTAGGGCGAGGCAGAGATAAACGGCTTCTTTTCCAAGAGTATCCCCTTTGTACCGGGGTTCCCGAAAT
>JAKLGN010000008.1 GCA_022710665.1 Methanoregula sp.
TGGGAAGGACATTCATCATGCCGACGCAGAAGGAGCGGGAGCGGGCAGTGCGGATGAAGCTCAACCCAATCCCGGCCCACCTCCAGGAAAAGTCGGTCGTGCTCGTTGACGACAGTATTGTCCGGGGCACAACGTCTAAGAGGATCATCGGTATTGTCCGGGATGCCGGTGCACGGGAAGTCCATATGAGGGTTGGTTCTCCTGCCATCAAGGCACCCTGTTACCTTGGTACGGACTTCCCCACCCGCGAGGAGCTCATCGCCCACAACCGGACCGAGGAGGAGGTCAGGAAGAGCATCACCGCGACCACCCTCCACCATATCTCGCTTGAGGGTTTGATCGAGGCGACCGGGTTTAACGGCGAGGATCTCTGCCTCGGGTGTCTCACCGGCTGCTACCCGCTCCCGATCGACGGTGAGCAGGCGAAGACCTGCAACATCGATTTCGTGGACGGGACCTACCAGGCCAAGCTCGGGGCGTTTGAGGCATAATTACCGGACCCTCTTTTTTGGTCTGACCTCCCGTGCCGGTCAGGTTTTTCCAATCATTTTTGACATTGCGGAGCTGACCTGTTAATAACAAACCCGCACAGCGGGAATCAGCGGGCAGGCTTTGTATGGAGCACATCAGGCAGGCATTCAATAAATTCGCACAGGACTATGATGCACAGCGGGAGTACATTATCCCGGATATGCGCCAGTATTACGGTGCAGCAGTCTGGGCTATGGAAACCACAGCACAAAAGCCCTCGATACTCGATGTCGGGGCCGGTACCGGCCTTTTGAGCGCGTTTGTGCTGGAGAAATTTCCCGATGCCCGCCTTACGCTGATGGACATCTCCGAGAACATGCTGGCCATGGCACGGAAACGGTTTGCAACGAGGTCCGGAACCTCCTACGTTATCTGCGATTACAGCCGGTCAGATCTCGGCGGGCCGTATGACCTGGTGTGCTCAGCGCTCTCCATCCACCACCTCTCACCGGAGGATAAGCGCCTCCTCTTCGGGCGGATATTGCGTGCACTGAAGCCGGGCGGTATGTTCGTCAATGCCGACCAGGCAGACGGGGAGACCCCGTACTTCCGGGAACGCTATCTTGAATACTGGAACGATTTTCTCCGGATCGGGCCGATGACACAAGCGCAGCACGCCGAGATCCTGAAACGCCGTGACACCCTTGACCGGAACGAGAAGTTATCGATGCAGCTCTCATGGCTGAAGGATGCCGGGTTCTCTGACGTTGATGTGGTGTATAAGAACCGGACGTTCGTTGTCACGGTGGCGAAGAGAACATAGTTCTTTTTTCCGAAAGAGAAATTTAATAAAAACAGCCCATAGCGAGGGATGGATTTGAACCATCGGTCTACGGGTTATGAGCCCGTCGGGATATCCTGACTACCCTACCTCGCTTCCAATAATCAGGGTTATAATATAGTCAGGGGGCGCTGATATACTTTACTCACTTCCCATCCCCGAAGCCTCTTCCCCGTCCGTTACGATTAAATGAGATCGGCCGGAATAATCATCAGCATGGATGAAGAGCTTACCCGGATACGGGAGAAGCGTATGCAGGAGCTGACGGAAAAGATGAAGCATGCCGAAAAAACCGGAAACGTATCGAATGTTGACGAGATGCATTTCCAGGAATTCATCAGTACCCACCCGTTCGCGGTCATCGATTTCTGGGCGGAGTGGTGCGGGCCCTGCCGGCGGATCGCCCCGATCATGGACGAGCTCTCGAAGGAATTTGCCGGCAGGGTCGCGTTCGGCAAGTGCAACACTGATGATAACCGGCGCATAGCCATGGAGTTCAATATCTCGGCAATCCCGGCAATCATGCTCTACTCCCGTGGCCAGCTGGTCGACCGGATCATCGGGGCTTATCCTAAAGATGCCATACGGGAAAAGATTGTCCGGAAGTTCGGGCTTCAATAAGAGCGTGTGTTATTTCTTAAAAAAGGGTGTTGCGAGGGGTTATTCCGCACTGCCGCTGTCGTTTAGTTTTGCAGCCATGATAAAATCATTCAGGGTCAGGCCACCAGCCAGATACGTGTAAAACGAGACATCAACAAACCGCCCTTCCCGCATGCAGAGGTCAGGGTAGTGCCCCTCCCGGTCAGCGTAACCTGCGATCTCTGAGATGAATGCAATACAGGTTGCTGCGTCAGGGAACGTGAATGTGCGGGCGAGGTGCCCCTCCTTAAGCGACCAGCCCGGGATCTGCCCGAGAAGTTCCTTCATCACCTTCCTGATGAGGGGCGGGGAACCGGTCTTGTACGGTGTGCACTTCATCTGTGCGAGTTCCATGGTTACTTTCTTGGAACCGCCAGCCAAAAAACGTTTCCCCGGAAGAACTCTGTCCGGGTGTCCGGAGTACCGGGACCCTGAAGAAATTTTCAAGGGGAAAGCCCATAATGCCCAAGGCACAACGCTCTAACCAGTACCGTGTCATCCATATTCCCGTCACTGCACGAATCCCTTCAGCAGGTGCTTGCCCAGCGGTCTGACTGGACCGATCTCCGGGAGGTCCAGGAGGAGGCCTGCCGCGCGATACGTACAGGAGGCGATGTGCTTATCATAGCGCCGACAGCCGGGGGAAAATCAGAGGCGGCCCTGATCCCCGTGATGGATGACCTCCTGAAACACGGGAGACCGGGGATAGCCTGTCTCTATCTCTCTCCCTTAAAAGCCCTCATCAACGACCAGGAGGAGCGGTTCCGGACTTTCTGTACCCCCGCGGCCCTCACGGTCACGAAATGGCATGGCGATGTCAGCCGGGGGGAACGTTCGTGGACGCAAAATGAACCTCCCCATTTCCTGATGATCACGCCCGAATCGCTCGAGGTCCTTCTTCAGGAGGAAACACGGTCTTTCGATCTCGGCCAGGTACGGTACATTATTGTTGACGAGCTCCATGCGTTCATTGAATCTGAGCGGGGGGTGCATCTCAGGATGCTGCTCCACCGCATGGACCTTCTGACAAAACGGAAGATCCAGCGGATCGGCCTCTCCGCAACCGTAGGAAATCCCCGGGAAATCCTGCACTGGCTCTCGGAAGGGCGGCATACTGCGGAACTGGTCCATATCCCCGTCCCCCCCCAGGAAAAGCAGTTCCGCTTTATCGTTGAGCCGGAGGAAACAGGCCGGATCGATGCGCTGGTCCGGATCGTTGCCGGAAAAAAAGCACTCGTCTTTGTCAACAGCCGCAGTAATGCGGAACACCTTGTAAACACATGCACAGGGAGGATCCGGAACCTTCACATCCACCACTCCTCAATCTCACCGGTAACCCGGAAAATGGCAGAGGAGGCATTCAACTCCCAGGACGGCGCCTGCATCATCTGCACGAGCACGCTGGAACTGGGAATTGACATCGGGGACCTCGATGTCGTGGTCCAGGTGGGCCTCCCGGATTCAGTCTCCTCCTTCCTCCAGCGCATGGGACGGAGCGGGAGACGGGGAAATGCGGCCTATGTTGCCTGGATCCTGAAAGATCCCAGCGAGCTGCTCTGCAGCATTGCCATTATTGAATGCGCTGTGCTGAAGACGGTCGAAGATCTGCGGCCTTTAAAAAAACCGTATCATGTCCTGCTCCAGCAGGTCTTTCTCCGGCTTCACAGCCACTCACGGAACACGCGACGGGACCTGGTATCCTTCGTACACAATGCTCCGGTATTTGCCGCCTTGGATCCCACGGCACCGGACCGGATCCTGGATCATCTCATAAACAACGGGTACCTTACGACCGATGGCGAGATCATCATGCCGGGACCCGAAGCCGAGCGGGTGTTCGGGCGATCGAACTGGAAAGACCTTTTCTCCATGATCCGAACCGGGGGTGAATACCGGGCGGTCACTCCTGACGGGGAGGTGGTGGGAATGCTCGACGCTCAGTTCGTCAACAGCAGAGGTCCTGGCGAGGTCTCGCTAGGCGGGCGCAGCTGGACGCTGGTCAAATGCGATGAGGGGCATAACATGGTCATTGTTGTTCCCGGCGGGACCGGGTCATCCCGAACATTCTGGACGGGCGGGAGTGAAGAGGGGTTTTCTCCGCTGGTATGCCGTACGGTGCAGCGGCTGCGGTGGCAGGGTAAGACCATGCTCCCTCTGGGATCCCATGAACAGGGACTGCTGCAGCGGGCGTTTGCCGGGTTCCCCGCCGGTATTGGGCCGGAAGGCCTGTATCTTGTCGAACAGGGGAATGATAAGAAAGGAGAAGTTACGGTGGTCTCCATGAATGGGGCCGGGTTCAACCGCGTACTTGCCCTCCTGCTCCGTCACCAGCTCGGACCAGCGGTACAGGTTCGGTACAATGATTTTGCTCTCCATGTGAACCGTGCAGGAAAAGATGCTGCCGGAGAGCGGGTTGCTCGGGCGGTCCGGGAGATCCAGTCGATGGATTACCCTGCTATCGTGGAGATCCTGCCTCTGGTGCCCGTGGATGGCTGGAAGTTCGCCTCTGCCCTTCCCGAGCCGCTGTTCCGGGAGATGGTGATTTCCGATCACTATCATGGCGAGGATTTCCTGCAGACGCTCAGTGCATCAACCGTCACCCATCTCCTCCGTGAAGCTCAGGGACCATCCTGACGCATGATGAAGGTGCGGGGTAGGCCTGCCATCAGGTTCACCATCACGTTATTATAGGGAAACCTCTGACCGGCATGTATGAGAACTGTTCCCGTGCTTCTCACCATTGTCCTCCTGCTCATGTTCACCTGCGGGTGTTCCGGGTCACCTCCCGCCCAATCCCCGGCTGCCACGGCAACAGCCGCAGTAACCCCGTCACCATCTGTCACAACACCCATCCTGACCCCCGTCACCAGTCCTCCACGTACATCTTCCGTTTCTGACAACACCATTACCATTGTAAAAAATACGTTTTCCCCCGCAAATATGACAGTGAAGGCAGGCTCGACCGTCCGGTGGGTGAATGCAGATGACCACCCTCACCGGATAGCGTTTAGGAAAGAGGGATTTTTAGAAACGCCGTATCTCCTGGGTGCCAGCCAGTCAGCCAGCCAGCGGTTCGACAGTGCAGGGACTTACGATTACTATTGTACTATCCATCCCTCCATGCAGGGAACGATCACGGCAGAGGTTTGAGCGATGTTTGTGGAAATTACCTATTTCCCGATCTTTGGAAAACCCCTCATCATGTACCTGGGGATTCTTTCCCTCCTTGCCATTCTGATCACGGCATCGATTGCCCTTCTGAACAAACAGGGGATCCGCATTGTTCCGTTCCGGTGGCATCCTGCCTGTGCGGGTTGTGCAATCCTTCTTGCACTGGTCCACGGGCTGCTCGGGATCCTGGCATATTTCTGATGCAAAAAAAAACGGTTTTCCGTTTGAGGGGTCCGGCAAACGGTGGTGCTGAGTCAGAAAAAAAAGGGACGCCGAGGGGGAGATTTGAACTCCCGAGGCGCGAAGCGCCAGTAGCTTTCGAGGCTACCGCCTTCCCGGGCTAGACTACCTCGGCATTATGCTCTTGTATTTTTTTCATCAATTGCTCTAATAGTTATCTGACATTGTTTTGCCTGAGCGGAAACGGCGATGATCATGATTGAACTCATTCACCGTAAAAAAAAAATGCTCTGCAGAAAAGCTGTTAAAACAAATTGCCACGAGAATTACGATGAGACCACGGGGCGCTCGCCGCCTCGTCGGGGCTCGCCCCGTGGAGCACGACTGTGTGAGGGAATCGTATGAAAAATTTTGTTCAGAATGGGGGGCACCCTCCCATGTTCCACTGAGCAAAGGGCAGATGATTTTTACAAAGTAAAAAAAAACCGGGCGACCCGGGAAAAAGGGACCGGGGAAAATTACATCCCGGGAGCAGCCCCGGCCTTGCCGCCCTGCTGGGTGATCATCATGTCGTCAACGCGGATGAGCATGATGGCAGTCTCTGATGCGCTCTGGATCGACTGGCGCTTGGACCGGAGCGGCTCGATGACTCCCCCTGCGAGCATATCGACTACCTTCCCCTCGTAGACATTCAGGCCGGCGGTCTTCCTGCCCTTCGAATGGGCATTCTTGAGTTCGACCAGCTTGTCGATCGGGTTGAATCCGGAGTTCTCTGCGAGTGCCCGGGGGATGGACTCAAACGCTGCAGCATAGGCCTCGATGGCCATCTGGACCCTGCCTCCGACGCTCGATGCATAGTCCCGGATCTTCATGAGGAGTTCGGTCTCGACGGCACCGCCACCTGCCACGTACGTGCCGTCTTCCATGGCATCCATGACCACGCGGGTCCCGTCAACAACTGCCCGCTCGAGTTCCTCGAGGAGGTAATCGCTGGTACCCCGAAGGAGGATGGTAATGGTCTTGGGGTTCTTGCACCCGGAGATCCGTGTTACCTTCCCGTCGTCGTCTTCTTCGACCAGATCGGCCACACCAAGGTCTTTTGCAGCCAGCGACTCCGGCTTGTTGACAATAGTTGCGTGAAGTGCCCGTGCTGCATATTGCATGTCCTTCTCGGGAACATCTTCAATGGCGAGAACACCGGCCTTTGCCAGGTAGAACTGGGCAGCGTCGGCAATGCCTTTCTGGCAGAGGAGGACATTTGCACCGCTGGCAATGATTGCATCAGCGAGTTTCTTTAACGCTTCGCGTTCCTGCTCACTGAATGCGTTGACCTGCTCGGCGCTCGTGATCTTGATCTTTGCTTTCACCTGGGTCTTGGTGATCTCAAGGGGCATGGCAACCAGGGCCACCTTTGCCTTCGGGATCTTCTTTGGCATTCCTTCGTGGACCCGGACCTTGTCAAGAACAACTCCGCGGATCAGTTCGGCATCGTCCATTGACTGGCCTTTCTGCTTCTTGATCATCACGTCGTCTTCATCAACGGTCAGTTTCCCGCCGGTTTTTTCGGCAACGGTCATGACTGCATCGACAATGATACCGTCAAGTTTGTCCTTGACCTGCTCGATCGATTTGCCGGTGATGGCCGTGTCGGCAATCTTGATCAAGGTCTTGCGGTCAGCCGGGTCTACCTTGTGGGAAAGGTCGCTTGCGATCTCAAGCGCCTTTTCCATGCCCATGCGGTAACCCTGTGCAATGACGGTCGGGTGGATACCCTGTTCGAGCATTGTTTCTGCCTGTTCCATCAGTGCGCCGACAATGATGACTGCGGTCGTTGTCCCGTCGCCAACTTCATCGTCCTGGGTACGGGCGACCTCGATGACCATCTTCGCGCCGGGGTGCTGGACGGCGATCTCGCTTAAGATGGTCGCGCCATCGTTGGTGATCACGATGTCTCCGGTAGAGCTGACAAGCATCTTGTCCATGCCCCGGGGACCGAGCGTTGACTTGACAGCGCCGGCAATTGCTTTTGCTGCCGTAATATTCGAGCGCTGGGCCTCTTTCCCGTAGTTACGCTCTACATTTTCTTTTAAGATGATAATTGGTTGTCCAGACTGCATAGTGGATCCTCTGATGTTGTAAAAGGTGGAATTGAACTTCTATATAAACACTTCGTGACCTCTTCTAAAAAAAAGAAAAGATCAGTCAATCCGGGATATTTTAAAGAGGGAAAAGACCGGGATGCCGTCCACGTCCTTGATACCGCGCTTGTCAAAGATGACCCAGATAGCGACCGGGATGCCATTGTGTTTTTTTAAGTGCCTGACTACTTCCTTCATGGTGTTGCCCGAGGTGATGGTGTCATCAACGATAACGCACCGCTGGCCTCCAACCGCCGCAAAGTTCCCGCTGAACGATCCGGTCGGCTTTTCGCTGGCATTCTGTTTTGCAGGGTGGTAGATAGCAAGCTGGGCGGCCTCCTGCACGGCGATGATCGTTGCGAGCGGTATTCCCGACAGGGCAATACCGACAATGACCTCTGCTGAAGGGGATTCACCAGGGTTACCGGGGCGGGACAGATAGTACCGGCTCAGCAGCATCTGTGCAGTCTCCTCGAGAAGCGGCCCCTGGCTCGAGACCGCGGTCCAGTCGATATGGACATCTTTGGGCACTGCAGCACCTTTGGCCTGGGTAAGCAGCCAGGTGACCGTTTCCATAGACAGTGAGAGCTCATCTGCAATCTGACCCGGGCTGTGTCCGTCTGCAAGGAGGGCTTTTGCCCGGATTATCAGATCGTCAAGGGAAGACATGGAAAAAAGATTCGCCGCTCTCTATTTAAGTTTTCTTTTGATCGATGCACCGCAGACCGGGCATTCCCCGTCCTGTTCCCCGTACCTCCCACAGCCGCTGCACCGGTATTTCCAGTGAACCCGCCGGGCTTTCCGCTGGAGGATCGGGACCGTCCTTACCCCGAGGAGAAGGGCAATGTTCTGGATCGCGAAGTCATCGGTGTGGAGATCTGCCCCAAGGTCAAGGGCAAGAGCGAGCAGGTCCTGGTCGGTACCTGAGATAACCGAGACATCTTTTGTTGTTCTTGCTGCGGAGATCACCCGTTTTCTGCCCTCCTCCGTGGGTGACTGCACCCTCAGACCCCGGGCACACCATTTCTCAAAATTGCCTTTTGCCCTGATATCCTTTAGCTCGTCAAGGACGGACGGGACCGTAAAGAGGTCTCCCTCCACGGGAAAATCCCCGAAAAAAAAACTGGTATCAAGCACGGTGCTCATGGCAGGAACCCGTACCGGAAGAAAAAGCAGTTCGCACAATCCATGGTATGTTATTGCCTGATGAGCGCGCCGGCGATCTGGTCAGCTGCCGATACCCTGCTGCAGCTCCGCTCGATCGTGTCGCTGCAGATAACGTCCCTGATACCCTTTGCCATGAGGCGGACAAATGCCCCCCCGGTGAAAACTCCGTGGACACAGGCAGCAAAAACATCTTTTGCACCCTGCTGGTACAGCATGCCGGCTGCTGTTGCGATCGTTCCTCCGGTAGAGATAATATCATCCACAATCACTACGGAGCGGGATTGTGCGCTGAGCTCCCGCGGAGCCATTCTCACTTCAGCCCCGCTCAGGCGTATCTTTTCAAGGTGATCTCTGTCCCACCCGCCTCCGATTGCAACCTGTTCGGCAAAGGCCCTCGCACCTTCGTCGGGCGCAAGGATGAGAGGGTTGGCGAGCTGCAGTGTCCCGATATAGGAACTGATACCTTCTGCCAGAGAGAGGTTCTGTGCCGGCACGGTAAATGACTTCAGGACCTCTTTTTCGTGAATATTGACCGTGATCACATCAGCTACCCCCTGGCTGAGTGCCCGGGTGACCACCCGGGAGCTGACCGGCTCCCCTTGTCTGAACCGCTTATCCTGCCGGGCATAGGCCATGTATGGCAGAACGAGATGGTTGGTTGCACGGTCGCAGGCGTCAACGAGAAGCATCAGCTGGACGAGTGAGTCGCTGTCCACAACGCTTCCGACAATCACCATCTCGTCATCGATCTCCCCGGTCTGGAGATAGTGCTCGCCATCGGGAAACCGGGAATATGTAACATCAATAACACTTGTTTTCAGTGCCCTGGCAATCCGGGTGCCAAGAACCTGGGACTTTTCCGTGCAGATGACTTTCATGATATCATTCCTTGATTCGGGAAACTGGATCGACCGTGTCCGCAATGGATTACTATTCAGCGTATGGTATTGTAGTTTTTCCGCTTGCTTTTTTTAAACCCCAAAAAAACCTCCAAAAAACCCCAAAAAATCGAAAACAGGCGCCCCGATCCCTCCTTCCGCCGTCAATGGGGATCAGCTGAAAGTACTTAAACTAGCATGAGACAATTTATATGAAAACCCCGTGGTAGAAAAGAGGTCAATCCTGCAATGGAAATATCAGATCAACTGTCACCGCAAAAGGATGAAATGAAGCCTGAGGGGATCGTACCCGAACCAGTACCTGTTCAGGCCCCGGTAGTAACATCTTCCCAGATTGAAGTCCCGGCAAAACTTATCGACCAGGTCATCGGCCAGGAGCACGGTGTGGAGGTCATCAAGAAGGCTGCCATTCAGCGCCGGCATGTCATGATGATTGGGAGTCCGGGTACTGGTAAATCCATGCTCGCCAAGGCAATGGCCGAGCTCCTGCCCAAGGAGGAACTGCAGGACATCCTTGTCTACCCGAACTCGGATGACAATAATAATCCGGTGGTCCGGACCGTGGCGGCAGGCCGGGGCAAGCAGATCGTCGGCGCCCACAAGGCCGAGGCGAAGAAGAAGATCCAGTTCCGGAACACCCTCCTGATGCTCCTGTTACTGGGAATAGCAGGGTATGCCATCATCACCATGCAGCTGTTGATGGGGCTTATTGCCGGGGCATTCGTCTTCATGGCACTGCGGTACACCACCCCCCGGGAAGAAGCCATGGTGCCCAAACTGCTGGTTTCCAATGATACCAAGAACATTGCCCCCTTTATAGACGGGACCGGCTCCCACGCCGGTGCACTGCTGGGCGATGTCCGTCACGACCCGTTCCAGAGCGGGGGGCTAGAAACCCCGGCGCACGACCGTGTCGAAGCAGGAGCAATCCACCGGTCGAATGGCGGGGTCCTGTTCATCGACGAGATAAACACCCTGGATCCGCATTCCCAGCAGAACCTCCTCACCGCGCTGCAGGAAGGAGAATTCCCCATCACCGGGCAGAGTGAACGCTCCAGTGGTGCCATGGTCCGCACGGAACCGGTCCCCTGCAGGTTCGTGATGATCGCTGCAGGAAACCTCGATGCTATCCAGGGAATGCATCCTGCCCTGCGCTCGCGGATACGCGGGTACGGGTACGAAGTCTACATGGCAGAGAGCATGGAGGACACGCCGGATAACCGCCAGAAATATATCCGTTTCATAGCGCAGGAGGTAAAAAACGACGGCAAGATCCCGCATTTCGACCAGACTGCTATTGACGAGATCATCCGCGAAGCCTTAAGGCGGTCGAACCGGAAAGGCCACCTCACGTTGAAACTTCGTGACATGGGCGGCCTGATCCGCGTGGCGGGAGACATTGCCCGGGAAGAAAAGGCCGCGATAACTACTGCCGCACATGTGATAGCGGCCAAGAAGACTGCGCGGTCCATCGAAGACCAGGTGTCTGCGGAGATAACCCAGCACTTGCGGGAATACGAGATGACGGTTATCGAAGGCACGCGTTTCGGACGTGTCAATGGCCTTGCCGTAACCGGCAACGATGCCGGGTCCGTCCTTCCTATCATGGCTGAAGTGACCCCGGCACAGGGCGAGAGCGGACAGATCATCGCCACCGGTATCTCCGGCAGGAGACAGGAGCCGTGGCTGAAAGATGAGGAATCGATCGCCCAGCAGTCCATCAAGAACGTTTCAGCGCTTATCAAGAAATTTACCGGAAAAGACATCAAGAATATGGATGTGCACATTCAGTTCATCGGGACCTACGGCGCCGAAGGAGACTCAGCATCCATCACGATTGCCACTGCCGTGATCAGCGCGATCGAAAGCATCCCGGTCCGGCAGGATATCGCGATGACCGGGTCGGTGTCTGTCCGGGGCGATGTCCTGCCTATCGGGGGGGTCACGTATAAGATTGAGGCAGCTGCAAAAGCAGGAATCAAGACGGTACTCATACCCCGGATGAACATTGGCGACGTATTGATCGAGGAACGGTACAAGCCGCTGGTTACCATTATACCCGTGGATACCATCGGCGATGTCCTGAAGTATGCCCTCGTGCCGGAGAACTCGGAAGGCTTCCTGACCAAACTCAAGAAGATGGCTATGCGGTCAACCGTGATGATCGCTGACGTCACGACCCCTGGCAAGACCGTGGCCTGAATACAATGCCCGATGTAAAATATTACGACCTGCGGCATGTGACCGGCCAGGTTACGCATATTGATATCGATAACGGGATTGTCGAGTCTGCGGGGACCTCCTTTTTCAACAAGGCAGTCCTCCGGGTCCTCGACAGGACCGGCTGGGGAATAATCCAGATCGACAACTTCACTCCCTGCACCGGCAGGAAGTTTGAGGACCTGATACAGTCCGCACGGAAACTGGCCGGTATCACGGAAGAGATCGTGGAGCTTGGAGAGGTACCTCACGGCATCCTCCCCGTACCCCCTCTTAAGGAAGATCCCCGGGCTGTCAGTATTGAGGAGAAGTCCGCGCTGCTTGCAGAAATTGAGGAGGCAGCCCGGCACCCGTTGGTCACAAACCGCCGGGCGAATTATGTCGAGCGGATCGAACAGGTACGGTTCACGGACAGTTCGGCCAACGAGTACTCGTACGAGATGTGCCGTTCCGGTTTCAACGTGCTTGCGGTTGCCTCCCAAAACGGGAATGTCCAGATGGGATTTGAACGGGAACATTCCATCCACGGATTCGATCTCCGCCACCGGCAGGATGCCGGAAAAAGTGCCGCTGAAATTGCGGTTTCCCTCCTCGATGCAGGTGCTGTCAAGGGGGGAAAAATGCGGGCTGTCCTTGATCCCGAACTCGCCGGCGTGTTTGCCCACGAGGCGGTCGGCCATGCGAGCGAGGGAGACCTCATAAGCGAGGGCAATTCGGTACTGAAAGGGAGAACCGGCGAAAAGATCGCGAGTGAGATCCTCACCATTGTCGATGATCCCGCTCTTTCCGAGTTCGGTTTCGACCCGGTGGATGCAGAAGGAACGAAAGTGTTGAGGACCGAGATCATCAGCCGGGGGGTTGTGAATGCGTTCCTGCACACCCGCGAGTCGCTGGCAGCCGTGGGAAACGGCATTGCCGGCCATGCCCGTGCCATGCCCGGGGAACCCCCGCTGGTGCGGATGAGCAACACCTTCATCGAGAACGGTGATGCTAAAAAAGCAGAGATCTTTGAGGAATGCAAAAACGGTATCTTCCTTGCGGGTTCCCGGGGAGGGCAGGTCGACCCGGGCCGGGGAATATTCCAGTTCAATGCGGAATACGGGTATCTCGTGGAAAATGGCGAGTGCACAAAAATGATCCGGGATGTCTCGCTCTCCGGCGAGATCCTTTCGACACTGCACCGGATAACGCTCTGCGGGAATGACCGGAAGATGAGCCCGGGGTATTGCGGGAAAGGCGGCCAGAGCGTACCGGTGAGCGACGGGGCGCCTCATGTCCTCCTTCTCGACGCGGTGGTGGGTGGCAGTGGACTGGATTGAAGAGGTCATCAGGGAAGGAAGGAGATCGGTCGACGAACTTGAGGTCTTTTATGTTGAGGGGACCTCTGTTTCAGCAGACCTGAAACGGAAGAACGTGAATCTCGCCACGACCTCCCGTGAATGCGGGCTTGGCATCCGGACCATCCATAACGGGAGGATCGGTTCTTCCAGTACCAATGATCCCGGCACGTGGCGGGATTGCCTTGCGGCAGCCATCGCGAGCGGAAAACTCGCGACCGCGCAGACCTGGAGCGGTCTTCCGGACCCCGTCTCCCTCCCTGCGTCACCACTCTCGTTCGATCCTGCCCTTGAGTGTGATCCGGGCCTTGCCCGCGACCTGCTCGGGCAGATGCTTGAAGGGGCTGCAGAGCACCCGGCGGAGATTACCGCAGGATCCGCGTCCCTCTCGATCTCATCCGAAACTCTTGCAAACAGCCATGGCATCCGGTACAGGGACCACTACACGGGGGTGTCCCTCTCCCTCGAAGCGATCGAGCGACAGTCAACCGGTTACGAATTTGACCACGCGTCTTCTCTTAAGGATGTCGACCCCCGCAATGTCGGGGAGAAAGCAGCGTTCTTTGCCTGCAAATCCGCTGACGGGAAGGACATCCCGACGGGTGACTACCCGGTGGTTCTCTCTCCTCTTGCCTATGCAGAACTCCTGGGCAACGTATTTGTCCCAGCCCTCAACGGGAGGAGCGTCCACTCCGGGCGATCGCGGCTCGCGCAGTCGCTTGGCGAAACTATTGCCGATCCCCGGATAACGATGTATGATGATCCCCTGCTGCCAAGGGCGAGTGGAAGCACGTGGTGGGATGCCGAGGGGACGCCGACCAGACGGATCGACTTTGTCCGTGACGGAGTGCTCCGGACGTTTGCCTATGATCTCAAGACCGCCTACCGGTATGATAAAAAGACCACCGGGTCTGCGGTCCGGGGAGGTTTCGGGGGTCTGCCGGCTATCGGCCACCACAATTTCATCGTTGACGGTGAACGGGAGAATATCCTTGATGAGCGGGTGATCTATATCCATAACGTGGTGGGAGCCCACACCGCCAACCCGATGAGCGGGGACTTTTCGGTGGAAATTTCCAACGCATTCTGGATGGAAGACGGGGGATTTGAAGAACCCGTACGGAGCGCCATGATGTCCGGCAATGTCTTCGATCTGCACAAGGATATTGCGGGCATGAGCAGGGAAACCCGGGCTGTCGGGTCGCTCATCCTCCCCTCGATTCGATTAAATGAACAGCGTATCATTGGTAAATAGAAAAGGGGAAGAGAATGAGCTCGGTTATCATTGCAATCCTCCTGATCGTGGCTGTTGTTGCCGCTGTGTATTACCTGGCCAAACAGTTTTCGGTGCTTGTCGTAAACGCGGTCGCCGGGATGATCCTTCTTGTCGTCCTGAACTTCCTCCACGTGATGCAGTGGATGGGAAAACCCGATCTGGGTTACGGCCTTGCAACGGTCCTCATCTGTGCCATCGGAGGAGTTCCCGGGGTCTGCATCCTTGTTCTCCTTGATATTCTCGGCATAACGATCTGAGGAATAACGCCTTTTCCATGTATGAGAAATGATATCCCCCGTGCAATTTTTCCAACCGGATAGCGATCCGGAAATGAAAACCGCGGTCTGATTGATAACTCAAAAACGATCAGCGATTTTCATGTGCAAATCGGATCGCGATTTTGAAATTGCAAACATTATCACGATCGCGATCGAAAAACGGATCCGGATCAATCAGGATCTGATTTTCAATGCTCAATCCCCGGCCATCGTCATGACAGCCTTCACCCTCGTTCGCAGTATCTGAAATGCTCCCCTCAGATAGTGTTAAATGAATGCAGTGAGGATTTCGTAGTGAGGTACATAAGACCATGTGCACAGTAGGCGGGCCGGTTGATATCGATCTTCCCCCTGAACGGGTCCAGGGGAAGGACTACCGGTGCAATGAATGCGGCGAGCGGTTCAAGGGTATCGGCAAAAAACCCATCTGTCCCAGCTGCCAGTCAGACGATGTCGCTCCTGCATGAAGTATCCACTTGAGGAAGGCGTCCTGCTCATACAAGGGAACCTGTCTTTCCTGCTCATCGGGAAGGCGAATGAGCAGTTCTCGCTCTGCATAGAGACATCAACGGAAGAATTCTGCCAGGGAGTCATGCCCGGCGATGTCATCGTGGTCTCCGCTCCTGAAGGTGGTGCGGTCGAGCCGGCACTGATGCTGATGGACCTAGTAAGGACCTGGCATGTCCCGCTCCTGGTGCTGCCAAGGAACCATCCCGGGTCCCGCAGGATTTCCCGCGTGGTGTCCGTTGCGAAGGAAGTCCAGACCAGCTGCTCGATAACCCGGGGCACGCACCCTGAACAGCATCTTGTCTGTTCCAGCGATGAACTCGCCGGTATCGCGATCCGGGGAGTTTCCGGGGGGCTCGAACTGTCAGGAATGCCGGACGGTCTGACCCTCCGGACCATCCGGTACCGGATTATCGTAGACCGTGCCTGACAGTTCATTTTCCGCCGGTTTTTTATGTGACATATCCCGTCTGAATGAAATAACAATACATATATCCCTTTTTTTCCAAGTATTGTACTTGCCGTGAGAGGAGGGTTGGATGAAGACTGAGGTCTTAAAAGACATAAAAAAAGCTGAAGAAGAGTACCAGTCCACCATCAGCAGGGCTCAGGAAGAGAAGAAGCAGAGGCATTCTCAGGCTGAGCTCGAGGCTGACAATCTGGTATCAAAGGCGCAGAGCAATGCAGAACAATATAAAAAGCTGAAACTGGAAGAGGCACGGCACCAGGCGGCACTTAAGCACGCTGAAATCATCAAAAGTGGCAATCAGCGCGCAGCAACACTCAGAGTGAAAGGGGAACAGAACCTTTCCAAGGCAGTGCAGCTGCTGGTTTTGCGGTTTAAGGAGCAGCTCCATGTTAAAGCCTAAGCAGATGAGCCGGCTTCTCATCGCGGCCTCACGGGACCAGATGGCCCCGGTAATTGCGGAACTGTACCGCCATAATCTGTTCCATATCGAAGACTATGTCGATCAGGGAGCAGAAGGTTATGATGGCTTTAAGATCGGCACGCCTCTTTCAGGTGCAAGCGAAAAGTCCGCAGATCTGGTCAAGATCCGGTCAATAGCCAACACTGTTGCCGTTCATGCGGACGATATCGATGCAGGACCATCCTGTACGCAGGACGAGCTGCAGACAAAGATCGAGCATGATCTCCCGAAGTTGGAGCGGGAAGTCGAGGAACTGACTGCCCGGCGATCAAAGCTTGAGACCCGGCTCAAGGAACTCGAGCAGAAGATTGCCGAGATCACCCCGTTCGCAGACATACCGGTCGATATGAATCTGTATCACGGTTACCAGAGATTCACGACCCTTGCCGGCTACGTATCCCGCGACGTGAACATGAACGTCCCCTGCGAGATGCATCTCTCAAAGGGGAAGGACAAGAATTTCTTGGTTATCATTATCCCGTCGGAGCAGAAGGGCGAAGCTGACAAGGCGCTGGCAGAAGCCGGCTTCCAGCCGGTCCCTGTTCCGGAAGATTCCGGGTCCCCCCGGGGCCGCATCGAGTTTTACTCTGGTGAGACCGCAGCAGTAAAAAAGGAGATCAATGAGATCAACAAGCAGCTCGAAGAGGTAAAGCAGAAACACGCAGGGTTTCTCGTTGCCTGCGAAGAACTTTTAAAAGCAGAAGTTGACCAGACCGAGGCCCCGCTCCGTTTTGCAACCACAAAGCAGACGTTTGTTGCAGAAGGGTGGGTTCCGACTGACAAGGTTGCGGCTGTGACAAACTCTCTTGTCTACGAGACCGACGGGAAGGTCTTTGTTACCGTCGTACCGACAGATCTCGAGCATGACTCGGTACCGGTGGAATACAACAACCCGGACTTTGCAAAACCCACGCAGGTGCTGATGGATGTCTATTCCCGGCCAAAGTATACCGAGGTCGACCCCACACTGATGTTATCGATTGTATTCCCCCTGTTCTTCGGGCTGATTCTCGGTGATGTCGGGTATGGCTTGGTCCTCCTTGGAATGGCTTTCGGGCTCCGGAAGTTCCTGAAGGGTGAAGAAGGCCGGTACCTCCTTGATGTGCTCAGAAACGCGAGTATCTCAAGCATCTTCTTTGGCCTGCTCTTCAGCGAGTTCCTTGGCTTTGCTATCCCCGGCTTAAAACCGGTCCTGTTCTCCCGTCACCTGATGGCAGAAGCTGCAGAGGGGGAAGTCGTGACTTCGCATGGCCCGATGATCCCGCAACTGCTGATCCTGTCCATCTGGATCGGTATCCTGCATATCACGCTCGGGCGTGTCATCAGCATTATCAACCATGCACACCAGGACCACGGGCAACATCGGATAAAAGCGATGCTGGCAAATTTCGGCTGGATTGCCGTCATGTGGGGCGTGCTGATTGGTATCTGGTCAATCGCACCATTACCGCTTATGCCCGATCTGACCGGTCTTCCCCCGATTGTATCCATTATCAATTACGGGGGAGTTGCCGGGGCAGTTCTTGCGGTTCTGGGGGTTCTTTTAATCGCCTACGACTCGGTGCTTGAAGTTATAGAACTCCCGGGGATTATCTCGCATGTATTATCCTATACCCGTATCGTTGCCGTTGGTTTCTCTTCGGTAGCGATCGCTATGGTTGTCAATTTCATATCTATCGGCATGTTCATTCAGCCACAGCTTGAAAATATTTCACCCTTTGGTATTTTCATCATTCTCGCAGGGCTGGTCGTGTTCCTTCTGGGGCATTTACTCAATACTGTCCTGGGAATCATGGGTGGAGGAATCCACTCAATCAGGTTGCATTATGTTGAATTCTTCACCAAGTTCTACAAAGGTGGAGGCAAAAAGTACATCCCCTTCGGGATGAAACGCAGATTTACGGAGGCATAAATTATGGCAGCAGAAGCAGTAGTAGCAGCAGTAGATGTTGGAATGACCGTTGAACAGATTAAGGCAACGCAGCTCGGAATGAAGGCACTCGGAGCAGGTATAGCCGTAGGTTTCACGGGTATCGGTGCAGGCATCGCGGAGATGGCAATCGGTTCTGCCGCAGTGGGAGCAACTGCCGAAAACAAGGATATATTCGGTCTCGCACTGATCTTCACCGTCATTCCGGAAACCATTGTTATCTTCGGTCTGGTTGTCGCTCTCCTGCTCTTATTCGTATAAGGCGGGGAAGACGATGGGACCTGAAGTCAAAGAACATGAGGTCTGCCCCAATTGCGGCCAGGAGATGCATACCGGCTCGGATGGTACTATTGGCTTAAAAACGCTCGTAAAGGAGATCCGGGAGAAAGCAAGGGCTGAAGCGGAGAGACTCCATGCCGAGTCCAAATCCGATTCAGACCAGATCCTGGCTGCTGCAGCAAAGCGGTCCGAAACGATCAAGCTTACAGCGGACGCGGAGGTTACAAAACAGACCTCCCATATCGTGAGCCAGGAAGTGTCCGCTGCTAACCTGCTGGTCAAGCGCGAGCTCCTCAATACCCAGAAGGCGCTCCTTGACCAGGTCTATGAGGCGACCCGGATGGATGTTGCCTCGCTCCCGGACAGCTTCCACCGCGAAGCAATCAAAACACTCCTCACCGAAGCAAAGAAGCAGATCCCGAACGGGAAGATCTTCTGCAATGCCCGCGATCTGGCAGCCACAAAGGAACTCATTGCCGGACACGCGGAGTTTGCAAAATTCACCGTGGGAGAACCTGTCGATATCGACGGGGGAATCCTTATCGAGGGTGAGAAGGGCGCACTGCAGATCGATTACAGCTATCGTACATTCCTTGCAAAAGTCTGGGAAACCGGGTTGAAGGATGCATCTGATATCCTGTTCGGATAAGGAGGTAAACATATGGCCGAGGTGAGTGGTATCTCAGCACCGTATATTTAC
>JAKLGN010000080.1 GCA_022710665.1 Methanoregula sp.
ATATGAGTACTGTCAGTCTGGGTTGCGGTGACCGGTGGGGGTATTTTCGTCTGCTGTTGTACGGACGGCTGCGTACATCCGCTGGTTATGAGCATCAGTGCAAGGAGTACCAGCAGGCAGCTTGCGATAATACGATTATTGTACACGGGGAATTGTCTCGCCATTGGATCAACATTCGATCCATGGTTTTATAAAAATTCTGCTCTGGAGAAAACATTGAGCATGTGAAGACGCTTTTTGGGGGTCCGCTTACGCTCTGCCATCGCCGCTGATGCATCCCCCACCTTGCGATGACAAGGTATTACCTGCAACCGACTACGTCCCATCGCACCGCCCCTCACCCCCCGAGGGGGGCATATTGGCACAAGAGGGGGCATTAGTACTTGAAAAAAAAAGGATCTCTACAGAGCAAAAAATCCTTTTATCTTACCTGCTTATGCTGATGGGGGGTTTTGAAAAAAAAACCGAGTTCTTTGAGCCCGGTCAACTGTGCCGTTTTTGCCAGGTGCGAAATTATTCGCAGTCAACGTCCTGTTTATGAGATCCCACAGCCATGGTTCTGTATGGATCTAACATTAATCACGCTTCTTGTCATCAGCATCGCAGCGGTATCCATTGCCGGCTGTACCATGCATTCACCAGATCCTGCTGGTAGTCCCTCCATACCAACGTCGCTGCTCCCGGGCACTCCTGCCGCAACAACCTCTGCCGAGCAAATTGCAGAATGCAACGATGCTTCAGACTGTATACCGGCCGAATGCTGTTCCTCGTCCCGTTGTATCCCAAAAGTTGCACAACGGGTCTGCAGCATGATGTGCACAGCGAGCTGTGAAGGCCCGCTCGACTGCGGTGCCGGGACCTGCGGGTGCGTGAACAGAACATGCAGTCTTGTTCCCGCATCTTCAGTATCGTCTGCCCACGGAGGTCTTACCGGGATAACAATCAAGGCCTCGCCCCAGCGTTACTCCCCGATCATGTCATCGACTCCCGGCATCGGGCTTGAACCGGTTGCAACCGGGTTCAGTGCAGACAACGCATTGTTTGCATGGAAGGCAACCTATGGCCAGTTCCTCTCGTGGAATTCCCCGGACTTCAAGGTAAACCAACTGGGAGATTCTGTAAGCAACCATGGTGAAAAACTCTACTGGTCGTTCATCGATAAACCGCCCTCCACGATAACTCCCGTTATGATAACGGTGACTGCAAAGGATATCGCATCCGGACGGATCCTTGGAAGTTCAACGGTAACTCTTGGATGGGAGGGGAATTATTCAGTTACCGTCAATCAGATTGAATAATCCCCTATCCCTTCTGAAAATGTGGTCCCTGCGGGTATCCTGTAACAACCTGCCGCAGAAAAGGAAATTAAGAACAGATTATGGGACAACCCCGGGATCAGAAGGTGATTCTCCAGGTTTTGGATCCTCAAAGAGATGGTGGACGCCAAGTGCGACATTGATCCAGCGCAGCTCATCTGCCAGTTCGAAGATGAGGAACAGGAGGAGCGTGAAAGGGACTGAAAAGAGCATCCCGACAAGCCCCAGCAGCCACCCCCAGAAGATCACCGAGAGGATCACGATAAGCGCCGGCATCTCGAATTTCCGGGCGGCAAGGAAGGAGTAAATCGGGTTTTCCACAAACAGATTCAGAATAGCCACGGCTGCGACGACCCCGATTGCTCCCGGTATACCAAACTGGAGCCAGGCAAAGAAGAGTGCCGGGATCGCAGCAATGATCAGGCCGATAAACGGGATGTACCCGAGAAGGAATGTCAGGACACCCCAGAGTATCGCACCATGGACCCCCACAATACCTAAAAATCCCCCGAAGAGGAGGCCGTGGATGAAGTTTGTCTCGGTCCTGACGACCATGAAATCGATGACATACCCGGTCATCTTGTTCATCTGCCTCATGGTGTCCGAGTTCTTACCCAGCCATTCCCCCAGCCGGGAGGTCACGCGGGGTGCTTCGAGCAGCATGAAAAATGTTGTCACACCAACGAAAAAGAGGAACTCGAATGATTCAGCAATACCCATGATGCTGGAAAAACCGACATCCATGATATCACCGATCTTTACCGAGGGAGACCCGTTCGTTGCCGTAGAAATACCATAGGAATTCAGGAGGGCAGTAATATCACTGAGGCGGGTATTCAGTTCGTTCTGGTACTGGGGAAGGTCAGCGACCAGGGAATTGAAGGAGAGCATGGTAAAAAATAAGAATCCTATCACGATCAGGATCCCGGCTACCGTTATTATCAGGACCGCCTGGAAATCCGAAAGACCTTTCTCCTTAAGCCAATGCATGGCAGGCAGGGTGAGAAGCGTGAGAATGAGCGACATCAGAAAAAGCGTCACGATGAATGAAATCTGCTTGACCGCGATGATGATGATCAGCATGAGTGCGGTGATTAAAAGCCACCGATCAACTCTTGGAAACACCATTGTATCAATCATCACTTCTCTATAGGGATCCCTGAATGATAACTATTATGTCACGGCGATTTTTGGAAATTTATCGGACATGGTCTGTACGGATGATTCCTCGTGACGGATCCCCAGATCTCGTGCAGCACCGGCTTCCCTTGTCGATTACATGCGCGACTCTTTCCTTGTACTGAACGGATGATCACGTTGATACGAACAGGTCGGTTGATGTGACCACGGTTTCGGCCGGCGCTTCTGTCACATATAAGTACGAAGATACAACGCCCGTGATACTCCCTGAGGCAGTGCTAAAAAAACCACGAAATTACGCCGGCCCGGCACGGTATGCTGTCCGGGAACCATCAGTATCCGCCAGTCATCAGGAACCGGCCAACGGTCAAAACCAGATATTTCGTATCAGCAGGACCTGCAGCCGGTACCGGCCTACCCTGTCAAAAGCGGTAGCGACCAGGGCACGGTTCATGATACTACAAAAGGTGCAGGTCCGGCACCCTCTCCCGATTTACCGCGGGTTCTCGTGCCGTTTTTCTAAAAAAACAGGAAGACAACAACGATCTCTCGACAACACGAATGCTCTGCCAGCCGGATCCGGAACTCTGTGGCGGGTCACCGGGAAGCCTTCAGTGTACCGGCCGGAGAGCTCTGGCATTTTTGGGCGCTTGTCATTTTTATGGTCGGAAGTCCCGGAGTCTGCCGGGTCTTCAGGAAAGTTGGATCTGATCCATCGTGCGGGAACGGCAGGGTGTTTTCCCCCATACGATACTTATTTTGTAATTTGCGATCAACTGATGAGCTGATGGTTTCCTCTGTCCACCGGATAGAAGTGCGTTATACCCGGGATCCCCGTCTGAAAACAAGGACCGGCAGGATCCGCTCGCTCGGATTTCTGATCGAGGAACTGCACCTTGTTGACGTGTATACCATTGCAACGGATGCGAGGGACTTTACCCGGGACGAACTCCTGCAGATCGGTTCACAGCTCATGAACCCGGTAGTGCAGGAATGCTCGGTGGATGAACCAACAAGGATGTCGTTCGATCATGCGATCGAAGTTGGGTTCCTGCCGGGTGTTACCGACAATGTGGGTATGACCGCCCGCCAGACCATCGAGGACTTCTTCTCCATGAAGTTCGGCAACGGTGAATCGGTGTACAGTTCGCAGATCTATTTTATCTGCGGCAGACTGTCGGAAGGGGATCTCAATCGGCTTGCTGCAATCCTTGCAAACCCTCTCGTGAACCGTGTTCACCGGAAGACCCGGCAGGAATACGGGACGAACGGGATGGATGTTATCGTACCGGAGGTACGGCTGCATGAACTGCAGACGGTTACCATGGTTGACCTGGATATTGATGACCAGGAACTGTCCCGGATTGGAAAAGAGGGAATATCCGACCCGGGTACCGGCCAGCGCCGGGGACCGCTGGCCCTTGACCTCACCCAGCTGCACGCGATCCGGGAGTATTTTTCAAAGAAAGGCCAAAAGCCGACCGATGTGGAGCTCGAAGCACTTGCACAGACGTGGAGCGAGCACTGCAAGCATACAATCTTTGCCTCCGCACTTGACGACGATGTACCGGACGGGCTCTATAAGACATACATCCAGGCAGCCACAAACCGGATACGGAAGGACAAAGGAGAACGTGATATCTGCGTAACGGTATTTACCGACAATTCCGGTGCGATCGTCTTTGATGACAAGTATCTCGTCACCCACAAGGTCGAGACGCACAACTCCCCTTCTGCCCTCGACCCGTTCGGCGGAGCCCTCACGGGAATCGTCGGGGTCAACCGCGACACGATCGGGTTCGGTCTTGGGGCAAAACCCTGCATCAATGTTTACGGCTTTTGTGTCGGTGATCCCGATACCGATCGGCTGCTGTTCCGAGGGAAAGGGCAGAAGAACCCGGTCCTCTCCCCGCGCAGGATCCTTGATGGCGTGGTCCATGGTGTCGGGGTAGGGGGGAACTGCTCGGGCATCCCGACACCCCAGGGATTTGTGTATTTCGATGACCGTTACGGGGGAAAACCTCTCGTATTTGCCGGGACGGTCGGTATCATGCCCCGTGACCACGACGGCAGGAAGCTTTTTGAGAAGAAAGCACAGGCCGGCGACCTCATCGTGGTGGTAGGCGGACGGGTGGGAAAGGATGGCATCCACGGAGCCACCTTCTCTTCTGAAGCGCTCGACCCGGCGAGCCCGGTGACAGCGGTACAGATCGGTGACCCGATCACCCAGAAGAAGTTCTCTGATGTGATCGTCAAGGAAGCCCGGGACCTCGGGCTTTACCGGAGCATCACGGACAATGGTGCCGGGGGCATATCCTGTTCGGTTGCGGAGATGGCAAAAGAGTGCAATGGTTGCAGGGTTACGCTCGATCTTGTCCCGCTGAAATATCCCGGGATGGCCCCGTGGGAGATCTGGATCTCGGAGTCGCAGGAGCGGATGACGCTCGCTGTTCCCCCGGAGCAGATCACACCCTTCATGGACCTGATGCAGCGGAGGGATGTCGAGGCCACGGTGATCGGAGAGTTTACGGACTCCGGCCGGTGCATTGTCGAATACCATAAAAACATTGTGATGGATATCGAACTTGCATTCCTGCATGACGGCCTCCCGAAAAAACACCTGAAAACCTCGTATACGAAGAACGTATTTCAAGAACCGGAGACCGTGTGCCCCGACCGTCTTGACAATACAGTTCTTGCGATGCTCCGGCGAAGGAATCTCTGCTCCAAGGAGTACATCTCCCTCCAGTACGACCATGTCGTTCAGGGAGGCCATGTCCTTGGCCCGGTGCAGGGGAGGGGGCGGGTCCAGGCCGTATCCAGCCTGACAAAAGTAATTCCCGGCTCAAAGAAAGGTGTCGGGTTGTCGCAGGGCCTTTTCCCCTCGTACTCTGAAATCGATCCCTACCTCATGGCGTGTGCCGGAATCGACACTGCCATCCGCGGCCTGATTGCCCTTGGAATCCCGCTTGACCAGATCGCGATCCTTGACAATTTCTGCTGGTGCTCATCGGATGATCCCGAACGTCTCGGGCAGCTGAAACTGGCAGCCCGCGGGTGTTACGATGCTGCCGTAGCATTCGGTACCCCGTTTATCTCGGGGAAGGACAGCATGTTCAATGATTTTTCCGGGTTTGATGCGGAGAACAATCCCGTAAAGATCTCCGTGCCCCCCACCCTTCTCATCTCATCCATCGGTGTCCACGGGGACGTGACAAAGGCAGTGTCCATGGACGCAAAGATTGACGGGGATCTCGTGTACGTCATCGGTGAAACAGCCAATGAGCTCGGCGGGTCCGAGTACTTCGCCCACCTCGGCTTTGTGGGAAATACCGTCCCGGACCTGGACACTGCAGCCCTGAAAGAGCGCTACCTGAAAATGACGGAAGCGATCCGGCACGGGCTCGTGGCGTCGGCGTTCCCGGTCACTCTCGGGGGTCTTGGGATCGCCGTTGCCAAGGTCGCCATCGCGGGGAGGCTTGGCATGGATATCACGATTCCCGCCGGCATGCGCCCGGACCATTACCTGTTCTCGGAATCGCTCGGCCGGTTTGTGGTTACCGTTGCCCCGGACAACAAGCGGGCATTTGAGCGGGCGCTGGGGGATGATGCCCACCTGCTCGGGCGTGTGCGGGGCTCATCCCTGCGGATCACGCAGGAAACGACCGTGGTGGATTTGCCTGTCAGCGAACTCGAAGCTGCCTACAAGGCTCCGTTCGGGGGGTACTGA
>JAKLGN010000081.1 GCA_022710665.1 Methanoregula sp.
ACTCGTACAAAAATCCGGTAATCTGCCCCGCTGTGCCCCGCGAGGGGCCCTGAGGCAAAGGAGTCCTCATATCTGCAATGTTCATCGTTCCGGTCTGAACCGACCCATTCTTTCCTGTTTCTCCAGAGCTGTTTTTTGTTTTTATATTAAACCTGATGTGGTCATCCATCCCTCTTCATTAAGGAGGGAAATCCCCTCTCGTCCCCCATGGTGAATACACCCCGTGGATGCACACTCCTGACGCCCCCTTGTAACGTTATGAAGAATTCTTCGAACCTTCCATGCAGGTAACCCCATTTACGCATGCCCGAACGGGGATGAAGCCCTGAAGCGGAAAGACAAAAAAAGAGCAAAAAACGGGCCTGGGGGGATTTGAACCCCCGGCATCCGGGTTAGAAGCCCGGCGCTATGTCCAGGCTAAGCCACAGGCCCTCATCTGGACGCCAATAACTTTCGCGCTTGAGGATAATATCTGTTTCCTGAACGGGACAAAAAAAACAGGTATGCTTATTGATGCTCAATCCTGTCGATGATCTTATCAAGCCGGTCGGTGATACTCTCGAGTTTCTCTTCTGTTGACTGAATTTCCACGTGGCTTAAGGCAAACCAGATGGTGGTGCAGCCGACACCGAACATCGCGATTGAGAACATAAACATGGTAGGATCGTGGTTGACGGTCATCATGTAGACGCTATAGATAATCAGATATCCCCCGGCACACATGATCAGTATCATAAAAACGACCTGTGCCCATTCCTTGGGTCCAAACGACTTGCAGTCTTCGAGGAAACTTTTTTCCGGCATGAGTATCCTTATAGTCAGGTTTCTATCCCGTGGTATTTATACTGTCGGGAACCATCCGGTTACGGGAGAGGCTTCGCGGTGGAATTTGGGTGCCGCGGAACCCTGCAGGTTGTATCACATTTCCCACGCAATTATTCTGAATAAATTTCCAAAAATATATCAGATGCCGGAACCAAGTTCATTCATCTGAAAAAAACGATTGGGAGGTCAAAGTATGAAACATTCCATGAATATCGTTTGTTCTATTCTCCTGCTGCTCATGGTGGCTGTTCCCGTTGGTGCAACGATTACCAAAATCAGTCCTGCAGGAGGCTACACTGGCAGGACTGCAACCGTAACAATCACCGGGTCCAACTTTACACAGTCCTACGTAGAAGTCATGCTGACAAAGGGCAGCAGGGAAATTTTCGGCTCGACCGGACTTAAAACCAATACATCGGTTACCTGTTCCTTTGCCGTCTCCAAAACAGATACAACGGGAGACTGGGACCTGATCGTTACGAATTATGACGGGTACAAACATACGAAACCGAATGCATTTACCGTAAGGAAGCCCATGACCCTGACTTCCATCAATCCCCTGCATGCCCGGGTCAACAACGACAGCGTTGATTTCACCATTGTGGGGACGTATCTTGCCGAGGTAGAGGACGTGTTTCTCTATAATAACGATTATGACAATATTACCGCAACAGATGTTGTTGGAATATCAGCAACAAAAGTGGAAGGGACCTTCGACCTGACCGATGCGGAAGTCGATAACTACGACGTTTGTGTTGTGGATGATATGGGAACCGAAGAATGCGATCTCACCTTTGAGATCACCACCGATGAAGTCGGCAGTATTGATATCTCCTCATCACCCTCCGGCGCATCGATCTATGTGGATGGTTCCCTGGAGGGAACAACTCCCGATACTGTCGAGAACCTGGAAGAAGGAACCTACCGGGTGGTTCTGAAAAAGAGCGGTTATAGTGACTGGGGGAAGACCATAAAAGTCACCGCTGGTGACAGTACCGAGGTGAATGCGTATCTCGATGCCATCGCCACGGTCTCAACAACCATCCCGACAACCCGGCCTACAACCGTAAAAACCACCCGTGCCAGTACCCTGAAGGTGCCGACATCATGGCCAAGTGCCACCGTACCTGCCACAACGACGTCATCGCCATTTGATCCTGCGGTTGTTCTCGGTGCTGCCGGCATTGCCCTCGCTCTTGTCATACACCGGCGCAGGTAATTTTTTTTGCTCATGATCAACGCTCATTTCGCTGATTGGATCGCACCCTCGCACGGTTCCCGTACCAGCACGGTTCTCCCGCGCCTGCCGGTGCCGCGGAGGGTTCTCGGGATTATGTTCTGACACTGCAGCCGGGTGCGTCAGGAAGGAGAAAGGATGTCCCTGTTCACAACATATATCTGATGAGGATTCCAAAATTTTCATTCAACCGATAAATCAAAAAGTCCTGGCATGAAACGCTTCCCGCTCATCATTTGTCTAATCTTTTTGGGCCTTCTCATAGCGGCAGGGATACCGATAGTTGCAGCTACACCGTCAATATCCTATGTCTCCCCTTCAAGCGGGGCTTATGGGCAGACTGTTACCGTAACTATCCATGGTTCTGGTTTCGATCAAAGCAACACCGTGGAACTGTACAGATGTCCTTCAAAATATGGAGGAGCCTCTGGAACTGGTCTTATTTACGGATCAATTACCGGCCGAACTGCCACAACAATAACCGCCCGGTTCGATCTCTCCGGTTCACAGGTTGTTGGAGGCGTTTATGACGTTGTCGTCAATAATCCTGGTATGACCATGATGGATGCGGCCTTCACCGTCAATGGGGGCCCCTCATCAGGGACAACCCCGGTCCCGACAACATCCTCGACACCAACGCCCACAGCCACGACAACCACGTGGACAACAACGACCACGACAACCACACAGACTACAAAGACCGCGGCCACAACGGCACCAACCGGTAAAAACAGTGTCTTTTTCGAGACCAACCCCTCCGGTGCATCGATTTCCATGAGCGGGAATGCGATCGGTACAACCCCTTTTACCTACTATACCGACAAAGATGGCACGTTCAGTGTGGTCGCAAGGAAGAGCGGGTATGAGGTCTACGAAGGCCGGGTTACGATTATCGATGGCCAAAGAGTCCGCTTCTATGGCCTGCTCACGCCCCTTTCATCCGCCACTACAACCAGCACGACCAACCCCGCAACCGTTCTCACCACGTCTGCTTCCGGTAAACCGACAACGTCTGTTCCCGGCACACCGGTCAATACGAGTTCCACAATCCGGAAGTCCATGCTGAAGATCCCGACCCCCCTGGGAACCGACCCTCCCCTTACCGAAGAGGCACCCACGGATCCCGTCATCGCTCTCTGGGCTGCGGGCATCGTACTTCTGCTCGTCGTGATCCGGCGCCGGTAATTTTTTTATTGTCTGCTGGAAATCCGTCCCTTTTTAGCGGTCAACTGGTATATGGCACCCGTGCCGTGAAAATCCTGCAGGCGGAGTATTGAGATGATATCTGAATGAGAATCATCCCGGCAGGGACCGGGTCATTACCTGCGTCAAAAAAGAAAAAAGGCGATGTAGAAACGGGCACTGTAGAGATCCTTTGAATATTTCTTATGCTCTTGGGGGCATGCAGGCATGCCCCCGCCGCTGTGGCATCCCCCGGTTGCGATTGTGCTGTATTACCTGTACGCAATCATCGGGATATTTCCAATTCATGTAATGCCGAGGAATCGCAATGCGCCATGATCCCCCGATCGGGGCAGGGATGGTGCAAGGGGGGCAATCATCATTTGAAAAGAGGATTTCTCCTGAAGCCGAAAAAAGGACGGATTATCCTGCGTGATAACAGGAGGACTTGAGCACTTCAACCTCTGTCGGCTGTGTCAGCCCCTCATGGAAGACGTCCTTGATTATCGAGGATGCACAGTATTTCACCTGTACGCGGGCGGACATCCTCTCCCTTTCTTCGAAATGGATTCCGTACGAGAACTCTACCATCCGCTTCATGGTGATGCTGGAGGAGAGCACGAAAGCGCAGATGCCCGCATCACCGGGGCCCAGGTCCTCGAGGTCGATGGAGGTCATGAAAATATGGGTATCCGGACCTGGCTCGACCGAGGCCATGGTCACGATGTTATGCGTGCTCTGTAGTTCGATCGTCCGGGGCCGTCCCGCTTTGATGTCCCTGATCACCTCAGGAGAAATTCCGGTTAAGGCAGCACATCGCATCTTGCTCACCCGTACATCGGCAGATCTTTTTTCGGGGTCTGTTCTGCCTGCTGCTGGACTTCCTCGGCAATCTTGCCCATGCTCTGCTCGATCTCGACCGCCTGCTCAATAAGGGGCCTGACCTCAAGCCCGAGGTCGTACAGCTTATTGAGCACCTCGATCGTGGCAGCAGAGGCCCGCGGGTCGGGCGCATTCACCGTCTCCCCGAGCAGGCCATAGCCGGGGATGCCCCTCACCTTGCATTCGGTCAGGATGCTCGAGGCAATGCCCGAGATACTCCCGACCGGCAGCAGGATCGTGGAGTCCCTGATGCGGGCAAGGCTTTCCTGGGTGGTTGATACACCAAAAACCCGTTTATCCGGCTCGTTTGTAACGATACCTGCAATAGTGAGCACCTCTTTTGGCTTGTACTGCATGAGCCAGTCAAGGATGGCGTTGGAGATCTCATAGCAGATTGGTGGTGCGATGGGGATGTCGGCAACGATCGCTGTAATATTATATTTATCATTGTTTTTGGTATAAAGGCGGACCGGGTCGTTGATGATACCGCTGTTCATCATGGCGAGCGGGGGGAAGTACTTCGAGGTCATTGACCCGACCTGTTCAAACTCCATCTGGTCCACGATGTACTGGAGGGCGATGGTCCCGACGAGCCCGCTGCCCGGGAATCCCATGAGGACCGCCCCGTTGAGCGGGATCGGTTTTGAAAAAATTTTAAGGTCTGATGATTGTTCTGCCGTCATTAGATTAACATACACCCACGAGTAAAAAAGTATTATGCAAGAATACCCCATCAAACGCGGGCTCACAAAGGATCTTGAAGCAAGGGCAGTTGCCGAGTTGAAAAACTGTTTCGGGGTAGAGCCCGATAAGACCGCAAAGGGTTACCGGATTAAGGCAGGGGCACTCAGACGCCTTGACGTAACGTTTGGTGCCGGCAGCAAGTCGATCATCATCGATACGGAGTCTGACATCAGTGCTCCTGATGAGGTGATCATTGATACCAACAGGCGTTTCCGGAAGTATCTCGACATTGTCACGGGATTTTCCACCAAGGAACGGGTCAAGCGGGCAAAGAGTGTTGCCGGCGAATAGGCAACCGGCCTTCCGGTAAGGCTGCTGCAGCCTGGAACCCGAACCCCGGACTCGTTTTTTTGGTCCTTGGCAAAGCAATGCTCTTAATGGAGCGCGTACAATGTCTTTTACGTGATGATTTTATGCCGTTTTGTCCTGAATGCGGTAAAAATGTAGGATTCTCGCAGAAATTCTGCCGGAACTGCGGGGCATCACTTATCGAAGATTTACCTGCTGCCGCCCCTCCGGTTTCCTCTGCGCCCCAGACCCCGACCTGCCGCTCCTGCGGCTCACCACTGGTACCTGATGAGAAGTTTTGCGGGAACTGTGGGGCAAAGACCGGGGATTCTTTGGCGGGTACCCCGTCCCCTGCACCGGTTCCCGTCTATCCACCGGCAGCGGTGACACCTCCCGTTCCAGCCCCTGTTCCTGTGCCGGTCCCGGCGGCTGTCCCCTCAGTGCCTGCAGCCCAGCCCCCAGGGATGGTCTGCCGGTCGTGCGGCACTCCCATGTCTCCCGATATGAAATTCTGCGGAGCCTGTGGAACTTTTGCAGAGCCCGCAGTTGTGATGGCAGCCCCTCCACCTCCATCCTTTGTATCCCCACCCACTCCCGCCTATATACCCCCACCGGCCCAGATTCCCTCCGGCACCCAGCTCTGCAAAGCCTGCGGCAACCCGATCAGGGCGGGCGACAAGTTCTGCAGCAAATGTCTCGTGAAAGTCCCCGATCATCCTGCAGTGTCCCCGGCACCATCGGCGGTTTATCAGCCACCGCCGCCGCCACCCCCTCAGTATATAGCCCCGGTACCGGCACCGGAACCTGCCGCACCTTCAGCCACCGGTCTGACCTGCAAAGCCTGCGGCAACCCGATCAGGGCGGGCGACAAGTTCTGCAGCAAATGTCTCGTGAAAGTCCCCGATCATC
>JAKLGN010000082.1 GCA_022710665.1 Methanoregula sp.
CGTTTTCCGGATGATTTCCCTGGAGCAGATAACACCACGCGTCTGCGCCGCTGCACGTCAGGGAATCCCTCATAAGAGGGCCTCGTTTACCCGTACCTGTTTACCGTAGAGATTTGAGCCCGGAAGAAATCATCGTACCATGGCTCCCGGGAGCTTTTGCTCAAGCCCTGTCCGCGCCGCTGTGGCAGCCCCCGCAGGACGATACTCACCAAAGAAGGTTTTTTGCGATCTCCCGTACCAAAAGAGGACACTCCTGTCGCAATGCGCCCCCACCCCCGACAGGGAGGGCTAAAAGGGGTCGATCATGGGGAGAACGTGAGGTTTTCGTGGGAAACCTTGCTTGAAGACCGGTGATTCTGGATTTTTCACGTTCCCCGTTATCTGCGATCAACGCTGCCACCCGCGGCGGGGCGCCCATCGCGGCGGATCAATGACCCTTAAAATACAAAAAACACGGAACTGCCCCGCCGTGCCCCTCGAGGTCCCCTCCTATCTGCTATGTTCATGGTTCCGGCGTGAACCGATCCATGCATGCCTGTTTCCAGACGGGCAAGGATTTGGCGGATTTATAAGAACATTTTTTTCATGGCATCACACGCCCGGTAGGCCGTGCAGTCCAGCGTGATGGGGGTAATGGAGATGTTGCCTTTCCGGATGGCATGGACATCCGTTCCCTCTTCAGCATCCTCGACAAGCGGCCCGTTGATCCAGAAATAGGGACGCCCCCGCGGATCAAGACGTTTCTCAACACCGGTATGGAAGAGTTTGCGGGCAAGGCGGGTCACTTCGTACCCCCCCTGAATCCTGGACGGGATATTGACATTGATGACATCCGTCTCCGGACAGAACCCGTGCAGGATGACGCGCCCGACAACATCCCGGACAATTTCTTTAGCCGCATCAAAACCATGAGCATAATACCGGGGATCATCAAACTTGTCTCCCTGGTCCTCGACCTGCAGGCTGAACGCAATGCTTTTCGTCCCCTGGTTGGAGGCTTCGAGCGCCGCACCGACCGTGCCGGAGGTCATGATGGACTCGGTCGAGAGATTCTCGCCGATATTTATCCCGCTCACCACCAGCGCGGGCTTCAGCTTCAGGGCATACAGCCCGATGATAACAGCGTCGGTAGGCTTTCCTGCAACAGCCCAGGCGTTCTCACCATTGATGACGACCTGTGTTGCCCGGAGGGGCTCGAAGATGGAGATCGACCTGCCGACAGCACTCTGCTGGGTGGCCGGGGCAACCACGGTTACATCAGCAACGGGCTGCAGAGCATCATAGGCCGCCCAGAGCCCGATGGAGTTCACGCCGTCATCATTGGTCAGCAGGATCGATGGTTTCATAGTCACCAGCTATTGCATCCGCCCGGCAAAATAACTCACCGATCGGATAGGGTAATTTTACCTGCGAGCCAATGAATAATCAGATGAAAGTCCTGCTTGCAGAATATACGACCGCGCATGATCCGGTGCTTGCCCGTGAGGGAAGGGCAATGCTTGGGGTGCTTGAGGAAAGTTTCAGCCGGTGCGGCTACGAGGTGGTCCGCCCGGACGGGGGCGATTTTGCCGAAGAGATCGGGAGGATTGCCCCCGCGTGTGACATGGGTCTCGTGATAGCGCCTGACAACCTGCTCTCAACGTTCACCATGATCCTGGAGCAGCACACGCACAACCTCGGCTGCGGGTTCATGACCGTGGCGCTCTGTGCAAACAAAGTGCAGACGCAGAAGATTCTCCGGCAGCACGGCATTCCCGTGCCGGGTGAACCCGAACCGGGAAAGAGGGTGGTAAAGCCGGTCAGGGGGTGTGGTGCCCAGGGCGTCCGGCGCTCTTCCGGCACCCCGGGTCCGGGTGAGTTTGCGGAACGGTTCATTGAGGGTCAGCACTTCTCCGTAAGCATCATCGCGAACCGGGTCGTCGGGGAGGCATGTCTCTACTTCACGGGGAATCCGCCGCTCGTCCTTGCCGTGAACCGGCAGCTGATCGAGATCGACGCAGACGGAGCGTTCCATTACCGGGGCGGCGAAACACCGGTGCATCCCGATCGCGAAGAGGAGATTGTCAGCACGGCGAAAAAAGCCGCAGAGGTTCTTGGCTGCCAGGGATATTGCGGCGTCGATGTGGTGGTGGCAGACAAGACCTACGTCGTTGACGTCAACCCGCGGATCACGACAAGCCTTGTGGGTATCGCTGCCTGCATGGACGAGGAGATTGCAGACCTCCTCGTCGCAGCATCGAAAGGCGGTGTTCCGGCTGCCGTCCATCTCCCGGGCAGGGCCCGGTTTGACACGAACGGGATGGTCACAAAACTATGATTGGTATCGATGTCGGGGGGGCAAACCTCAAGGTCATAGATGATGCCGGCGTCTCCATCCATTACTGCCCGCTCTGGGAGCGATCCCCGATAAGCGGGCTGCTCCGTCCGTATGCCCAAAGCGACAAGAACGCTGCGGTGGTGATGAGCGGGGAGCTTGCCGATTGTTTCGAAACCAAGCTGCAGGGTATCTCGTTTATTGTCGATGCGGTCAGGTCAGCATTTCCTGACGCCCGTTTTTATGGCACGGATGCACGATTTCATACCAGCGCCGTGCCGGAACTCGCAGCAGCCAACTGGCTGGCATCCGCCGATCTTCTCCGTTCCCGGCACCCGGATGCCGTCCTCCTTGATATCGGCAGCACGACTGCGGATATTATCCCGCTCACCCGGTTCGATCACCTGACAGGAATGACCGATCTCAGAAGGCTGCAGGCAGGATACCTCATCTATTGCGGCATGCTCCGTACGAGTGTTGCAACGCTCCTCCGGTCGGTCGATCTTGCCGGGACACCAACGCCCGTGAGTACCGAGTATTTCGCATCAACCGCCGATGTTCACCTTGTTCTCGGGCACATTACCCCCGGACACTATACCTGCGATACTCCCGACCACAAAGAAAAAACTTTGAAGGCCTCCCTGCGCAGGCTCGCCCGTGTAGTCTGTGCCGATTACGATGAGATCGGTACAGAAGGTGCACGGCAGATCGCAGAACAGTGCTGGGCGGTCCAGCGCACGATGGTATGCAGCCAGGTAAAAAAGATGGTAAAAGTGTCGGGTGCAGAGGAGGTCATTGTCGCCGGCATCGGTGCTCAGCTCTTTTCTGCGGAACTTGGTGCAACCGATCTGACGTGCGAACTGGGGCCGGCAGCAGATGCCCTGCCGGCGTTTGCTGTCCGCGAGCTGGCAAAAAACGGAACACGATGAACATCATGGCAGCCGGTACGGAGACAATCCTGTGAAACGGGCATGAACTGAACTGGTTCGCACCCGAACGATGAAAAATTCGTTTTCTCTGGAGAGGGATGAGTGCTCCCCGCTTCAGGGGCCCTCGCAGGGCACGGCAGGGCAGGTTCGGTTTTTAAAAAAAGGAGCTCTGGAGAAAAGGGCATGAACCTATAACGTTCACTCCGGATCCATGAAAATTGAAGATACGAGGGCTCCCCGCCTCGAGGCCCCTTGCGGGGCACGGCGGGGCAGATTACCGGAATTTTGTACGAGTACAGTAATTAAGGCCGCCGCGGGGCGTCCTTTTTGGGCAATGGCATTCATCGCAAATAATTGAGAGCGTGAAAAATCCTAAAGTCACATTTGTTTAACTGCGATTTTCATAGGAAATCCTCGTCCTATGGTTTCAGTAACCCGCTGTCGTAATTATGAGGGTGACCCCCTCTCTCCGCCATGGGGGGAGGCAGCATGCGGGGGCAGGCCCCCTTATCCCCCCTTACATGTCCATGCTCCACGGGGCGAGCCCCGACGAGGCGGCGAGCACCCGTGGCCCCATCGCTCATTGATATAATTTCTCATAAAAGGATCTCTCCAGAGCAGAAAATGTGAAAATTTTAGGTGAAGGTAATATGACTTCATCGCTATTGCGGTGCCACGGCAGCGGAGCAAAGCTCCCGAAAGCGTCATCATGGGAAGAAATGAATTCTCCAAAGCAAAACAAACGAACCGTCAGCAGACCCTGGGCACCGGATCGCCCATCGGGGGCTCGATGAACCGTTCGCCGCCGATTGCCGTCTCCATGATCACGTGGGCTCCTTTTGAAACCGTTCCCACAACCGCCGCCTCCTTCCCGTATTTGTGGGCGTGCAGTGCATCCAGGATCGCATCAGCACAATCTGCCGGAACTCCCATGACAACTTTTCCTTCATTGGCCACTTCCAGCGGATCGATCCCCAGCATACCTCCCGCACTCCTCACATTCCGGCGGATCGGCAGTTGTTCTTCCTGTACCCTGACACAAACCCCGCTTTTCCTTGCCATCTCATTGATTGCGCTGGCAAACCCGCCCCGCGTGGGATCCTTCATGGCGTGGACCGTACCTGCTTCCAGCACCCGTTCCACCATGCCCCAGAGTGGCGAAACGTCCGATTGTATCTGGTCGCCGAGATCGAACCCTTCGCGGTGGGCCATGATGGCAAGCCCGTGATCTCCCAGCGTGCCGGAGACAAGGATCACATCGCCCGGAACGAGCCCGTTGTCGCGGACAATGGTCCTGGCAACCCCGATTCCGGCCGTGTTGATGGCGATCCCGTCAAGCGCACCCCGCTCCATAACCTTCGTATCCCCCGTGACAAGGTTTGCTCCAGCTTCTCCCAGTGCTTCATCCATGGAGGAGACTATCCGTGCAAGGTCGTCGATCTCAAACCCCTCTTCAATGATCATACCGCAGGAAAGAGCGATCGGCCTGCCACCCATCATCGCAAGATCGTTGATGGTGCCACAGACCGCGATCCTCCCGATATCCCCCCCGGGGAAAAAGACCGGGCGGACGATATGGGAATCCGTGGTGAATACCAGGTTCTCACCATGGAAGGGAATAACGGCACCGTCATCCATGGCTTCAAGGCCGATCCCCCCGGCATTATTGTGCCGGAACTTTGTGAGGGTCTGGAGCAGTTCCCCCATCACTTCGCCGCCGGCACCGTGCATCATGCTCACTTTCATTTAATCATCCACCTCGATCTCCACGTGGGTCACAACGATCTCCCTGCCTTTGACAAGCTCCGGCAATGCGCCGCACTTCGGGCATACGTACACCTCAGTCCCTGCATACCCGCAGGGGCATGTTGTCTGTGGATCGGTTTCGCAGCATTCCAGAAGCGTCTTCTGGAAAAGGGGGTCCTCCTCTTTGATGATATCGAAAAGAAAGACAACCTGTTCCGGGTTCACCATCGCCATTTTTCCCACCTCAACCGTTACCTTTTTTACCCGGGTGGCGTTGTGTTCACGTGCTGCCGTTCGTGCGGTAGCATACAGGTCATACGCGATGGAGTACTCGTGCATCAGTTCTCCAGAGCGTCATAGACCTGCCGGAAAATATCCCGGGTCTCGAGCCCTTCTTCGCGGGAGAGCCGCTGGATGGCGAATCCAACATGGACCAGCACAAACTCTCCCACTTTGACGTCAACAAGGTCAAGCCTGACCTCCTGCCGGAGATCCCCATAGTCTACAAGTCCGATATTTCCTTCTTTGATTTCAATGACTTCGGCAGGCACTGCAACACACATGGAGGATTCCTCGTGATCTATCCCAGGTACTATGCGTGGTTCACCCACATAAAAACAGTGATAAGGATAAAAAACCTGTTCTTTCTTACCCTCGTTTTGCTGATGAAAACAGGCAATACGCCGGGGAAGAGATTTGAACTCTTGAGGTGCAGGGCACCAGTAGCTTTCAAGGCTACCGCCTTCCCGGACTAGACTACCCCGGCAGTGCTCCATATGTTTGAGCTGCGATATAAAAAAGGCTTCTTAAGGCTCTGTAGAAAACCTCGTCTTATGGTGTCAGTGACCCTCTGTAGTAATTATGAGGGTGATCCCCTCTCTCCCCCTGAGGGGGAGGCAGCATGCGGGGGCAGGCCCCCTTGTCCCCCCTTACCCGGCCATACTCCACGGGGCGAGCCCCGACGAGGCGGCGAGCGCCCGTGG
>JAKLGN010000083.1 GCA_022710665.1 Methanoregula sp.
CGGCAACCAGGAGCGATATGCCGGCAATGGCCATGACAAAGGTAGTCATCGTGCCAACCGTTGACGTGATGCTCTCCATCATCCTGCTGCTGTCCTGGATGGAGACGACATCATCCTTCCGGTTCAGCTGGTTTTCTATCGCTATTTTTGTGGTATTCGCGTCATTGAGGTCGCTCAGGATCACGTTGACCTGGTCATACTCTCCCTCGCCGCCAAACTGGCTGGTGAAGGACTTCTCGGTCATGATGATGGCAGAATCGCTGTTGAGGTCCATGGACATCCCCTTCTCTTTAAGGATCCCCACGACCCGGTATTTCTGGACCGACTCGTTCTGGGTCTCATCCCCGATGGTGACCCGGCTGCCGATGGTGAGGTCCTGGCGTTCTGCAAACGATGGGCCGACGACAATAGAGGAGGCGGTATTCGGGAGAGTACCTTCTTCAATGGTCAGGACCGTAGCCATATCCTCGTCGCGCATGCCATAGATGGTAGCCCTCCCGGTTTTATCCCCTACCTGGATCTTCCCGCTGTCCTGGTAGAGGGGGTACACCGTGCCATACCGTCCCCCGCTCCGCAGAATATCGTCAAACTCTGATTTTGTGATGTAATCTTTCGTACTGGACGATGACGACGATCGACCGGAAGAGGAACTACCGAATGGGCCTCCCATGAACCCGCCGCCACCCCCGCCGGTGTCCGCTTTCACGACCAGGACATTGGCCATGGAGGAGAGTTGTTCGGTGACCGACATGGTCATGTTTGCCCCCATCATTCCCATGGACGCGATGGCGACTACGCCGATCACGATGCCGAGGGCTGCGAGCACCGAGCGGAGGAAATGAAGCCGGATGCTCCGGAGCGAGAGCTGGAGGATGATATCCATCTTCATGTCCCTGCCAGCCTCCCGTCCATGATCCTGATGATGCGCTGTGCCCGTTCGCCAATGGACGGGTCATGGGTCACGATGATGACCGTCCTTCCCTGATGGTTGAGGCCGGTGAGCATGTCCATGATCTGTCCCCCGGTCTTTGTGTCGAGGTTACCGGTCGGCTCGTCGCAGAGAAGGATGTCCGGGTCGTTCACGAGTGCCCGGGCAACGGAAACCCGCTGCTGCTGGCCCCCCGAGAGTTCCGCGGGTTTATGCTTGGCCATTTTCCGGTCAATCCCGACGTCTGCCAGCAGCCGGCTGACCCGTCCTGTTGTATCATTGGACCGGTGCTTGAGAATATATGGGTATTCCACATTTTCGTAGGCGGAGAGGAGCGGGATGAGGTTGAACTTCTGGAAGATGTAGCCAATAGCGTTGAGCCGGAGGTCCGTCAGTTCAGTATCCGACATTCTCCTGATGTTCCTGCCGGTGATTTTCAGGGTTCCCGCTGTAGGGACGTCCAGTCCCCCGATCTGGTTGAGGAGGGTGGACTTGCCGGACCCTGACGGGCCCATGATTGCCACGAACTCCCCCCGTTCTATCCGTAGAGAGAGGTGATCGAGCGCAACGACGTCACCGGATGGAAGGGGGTAGACCTTGCTCACGTCATCGAGTTCTATTACCGGTACCTGCTGCATACCAGCCACCATAACGGGTTTATTGCTCCTTCAGATCATCATCAGGGTCCTGTTTCTTCGGGAACCTGTCGTTGATCACCCGCTTTAAAAGACCCTTCTTCCACGCAATAAGAAGCGCACCAATGGCAACGAGGATGATGGCAATCGGAATAACCGGAACCTGGTTCACCCCGGAACCGAATGAGAAAATGCCCCCCGGCCGCTGCCTGGACGGGCCGCCCTGTCCTGCTGCATTAGATGAAGCTCCCTGTTCGGTTCCGGTGCCTGTCCCCATCCCGTAACTGTTCGCATTGTACGTGAATTTCTCAATAAAGGTGTTACCGTCCGTATTCTTGTACTCAACGATAATCGGGAAGGAACCGGGTCCTGTCTGGGTGTAGGTCACCTCGAAGCTGGAAAAGTCGTCCGGCTCAAGGTTGCCGATCGCATAGATCGGGTTGGGGTTGATCGGCATAGCGGGGCTCCCGACCGTTACCAGGACGGACCTGGCATCGGTCAGACCGTTGTTGGTGACATCCCCTTTTAAGGTGATAGTACCCCCGGCATTCGAACTCTCAATATTGTTCACCACGATCTCGGCGCCTTTCTTGTTCTCGCCAATAATGAGGGGGAGCACGACATCAGTGGTATGCCTGTTGTCGCCGTTGTTGAAGCTGACGTGGAACGTAACCTCAGTTGCCTTTTCTGGCGTGATGGCGAAAGGGACCTGGACGGAACTGCCCGATTTCAGGGTCCCGACAAAGGATTCATCCGGTGAGATTATGGCACCATTCACTTCAGGGACGATGAGGACGTTCGTGATTTCACCGTCACGGGGGTTGACAACACTGACGTTGACCCTATCTTTTGTGGAAAGCGCAAACGTGTCCGGCTTTTCTGCGATACTGGCCCTGACATCTGTGGAATCTATCTTGAGCATGATCTGGGAGTGGATGGCACCTGCACCGTACACGTTGGTCGAGACGGTGAAGAGCGGGAAGTAGGTTCCGTCAGTGCCGTAGGGGATGATAACAAAGTTATAATCAAATGTCTCCCCGGGCCCGATCGCCGTCGCCGTTGCAAAAGCGTTACCGTTCATGACCTTGACATGGGACTCAATCAGGTTCGGCTGGGAAACAAAGACCGTGGTGTTGGCAGCGTTCGTTACATGAACGGTCACCGTCCCGGTTTCACCCGGGTAAAACACATCAGGGGAGATCTCATAGCCGGAAATATACACCAGTGCTGCTGCATCCAGCGGATCGGTCACCGAAACGGTATTGACCGCTGCAGCATTGGCCGCAGCTGTCCCGCAAACCAGGACCAGGATGCTGATGAGGAACAGCTGGCAGGTTCTGAGGGTTTTTCGCTTCGCTCGTCTAAAGGGCAGGTCAGGCCCGGCTGTATTTCTCTTGCCTTGTGCGGTTTGCATATGAAGGGAATATTCTCGGGACATTCTTCACCAGTCGTGTGCATGTTTATGCGCACATTATGTAAAGTAAATTTTACATTTTGTCATATATACTTATGGTTTTCACTGTTATTTTTTACAATTTGACAGGTGATTGTAGGCCATTTCCGGCCCGGCAGCATGCGGCACGCGCAGGGAAAAAAGGAAAGGGACGTTTCTTTTAGTCTATGTCAACCGTAAGAGGCGCGTTTTCATACTGGAAGATGTCTTCAATCGTGACGTTAAAGTTGCGGGCAATTTTAAATGCAAGATCCAGGCTCGGGACATATTTGCCTTTCTCGATAGCAAGGATTGTCTGACGGGTGACACCGATAGCCTGCGCTAAATCTTCCTGTGTCAGATCGTTCATTGCCCGGAATACCTTGATCTTATTCTTCATCGGTCTCCCAGTCCCCGAACTTCCGGGCATAATAGATCCTGAACCCGACATAGAGGAAGATCATCAGGCAGAGCAGCCCCAGCTGGAAGTATCCCATCATCTTCGGGCCAAGTATTTCCGGTGCGCGAACGGGTAATTTCTCCCGGGGAAATGCGGGGACATACAGGATCTGCATGACCGCACCAATGGAAAATGCACAGAACACAACCCAGAAGACCTGGAATGTCCTGAGTGCTGCCTGTTCTGAGATCTTTGCGGTTCGTTCGTCTTCAATAAAATCGGTGACCTTCTTCCGGATAAGATAGATGAACGCGATTGCAACAATGAATGCTGCCTCTACAATGAAGGGGCTGTGGACTTCAACGGAATACCAGAAGATCGCGAGCAGGGCGAGCGCGACACACCCGACAACCAGGTAAAAGGTATTTTTTTTCATGCCGGATCTTTGTTCGTTATATATGACATTTTGTCATATAAAATTGACTACCGTTGAGGGTATTTGTTTTTTTCCTCTGAAAAAAACCGTATTTCTGCCTTACAGCACTTGTCGGGAGGATGTATTGTCGTACTCCCGGATTTTTCCACAAAAAAATGTTCCGTGGTTCTTCCAGCCAAGCATGCAACCCGCGCAGCGGATAACAGTCCGGGATGTCTGAATTTTGGGTATATACCAAACATTCATCAGGATCGCCGGATAACAGAAACCCGATGGAGATCCGTGACGGTCTGGGCCTTTCCCCCAGGAAAGTGACGTACCTCAGGTATTTTTTCGAACGCGGCGGTGTGGTAAAGACGAGTGACCTTGCCACAAGATTTGGTGTCGATCCTTCCACTATCACCAAAACCTTAAGCGAACTTTCCGATGCCGGCCTTCTCACCCTTGCCCCGTACCACGGGGCCAGTCTTTCACCGGCCGGGATGATATACGCAGAGTTCCTCGTGAAACGGCACCGCATCCTTGCGCTTGCCCTGACCCATTATGGCCTGAGCGATGATGAGGCCTGTGCGGAAGTCTCGCGGTTCGAGAGCCTTGTCTCCCGGGATGCGATCAACCGGATGTGCCAGGCCATGGGCCACCCGCACCAGGGTGGCTGCGGAAAGATCACGCATGATACCGGGTGCCTCGGGCATGGTGCGGGGGCCGGTTTGACAGTCCCCTTGCCGGTACCAAAAGAAGGAGAATATCCATGAGCTCCCCGTCCCTCTCCCCGCATATCCCGGACCTCGACCTGATCACGTTCTATGCGGAAAAAGGGGATTCATTCTTCTTCCGTATGAGCCCCTGGACCAAGGGCTGCCTTCTTGTCTTTATCGTCCTTCTCGTTACGGTCAGCCGCAGTATCGTTCTGCTCCTCGGGCTCTATCTTGTCGTCCTGCTCCTCTACCTGCTTGCCGGCCTGCCGGCAGGAAATCTTGTTCGCTGGTACACCCTCCCGGTCCTCTTCGTCCTCTCGCTGGTCGGGATCATGATGTGGAGCGAGCCCGGGGTGCCGCTTGTATCATGGACGATCGGCAGTTTCACGCTGGTTCTTTCTGACAACGGGCTCCTGCTGGTTGTCACCCTTTTGATAAAAGCCCTCATCACGGTAACCTTCTCGCTCTTTTTCCTGATGACCACGCGCTACCAGCACTTCGCCGGCATCATCTCCCGGATCTTTCCCGCACCGCTCGACCAGATCTTCCTTATGGCGTACCGCTTTCTCTTCCTGACCCTGGCCATGACAGCCGCGCTCTTCAAATCCGTGAGCTCGCGGGGCGGCAGCCTTGCGCACAGCCTGCGGATGCAGGGCCGTTTGTTTGCCGGGGTGTTTGCGCTGGTCTTCATCCGTTCCTTTGAGCAGGCCGAGCGGGTCCACAAGGCAATGATCGCCCGGGGATTTACCGGGTCGTATCCCCTTTCCGGGGAAGTCCCCCGGCCCGGGGTTGCTGAATACGGCCTGCTGGCCGTTACCGGTGCTCTGGTAGCGGCAGCGGTGCTCCTCTCGCCGTACCGGGGGTGGTGATACGATGACTATCATCCGCAGGAATGCAGACGCGCCGCACTGTCCCCCTCTCGACCTGGCCCGCGAACTGATCCATGTCGACTGTGCGAGCCATTCTTATCCTGACGGCAGCGTAGGCATCCATGACATGTGCTTTCACGTGAACCGCGACGAGATCGTTGCCATCTGCGGTCCGAACGGTTCCGGCAAGTCCACCTTAATCGAGCACCTCAACGGCCTGCTGCTCCCGTCCCTTGGCTCGATCTGGGTAAACGGGCGGACGATTTCCGGCGGAGAACAGGCCGGTCTCTGGAAAGAGGTTGGGGTCATCTTCCAGAACTCCGATGACCAGCTCTTTGCCCCGACCGTTCTGGACGACGTGATGTTCGGGCCGCTCAACCTCGGCCTCTCTCCTGACGAGGCCCGGGCCCGGGCCATGGAGGCGCTCGGGACGGTGGGCGCAGCTGACCTTGTC
>JAKLGN010000084.1 GCA_022710665.1 Methanoregula sp.
CATTGCCAAAAAGTACGGCAATGGCAATGTCCACTGCACCACCCGTAGACCCTGGAGATACCCCATGTCAGTCCCGCGCTTCTCAAAAAACTCGAGCGCGACCTTTTAAAGAACGGGACGCCCGTGGGTTCGGAAAAGGACGAGATTGTCAACATCCTTGCCTGCCCGGGCATCGAGCGGTGCAAGTTTGCCAATATCGATACCATCGGCCTTGCACGGAAGGCCGATGAGAAACTCTTCGGCAAAGAGATGCCGGTCAAGATGCGGATCGCAATCTCCGGCTGCCCCAATGCGTGCACGAGCCCCATGCTCAACGAGATTGGCATCATGGGGAGGATCCGCCCGCTCCGCACCCCCGGCCTCTGCACCGGCTGCGGGACCTGCGTCCAGTACTGCAAGGAAAAAGCGATCGTAATACGGAACGGCATCTCAGTGCTCAAAGAGGACAAGTGCGTGCAGTGCGGGGTCTGCGTCCGCTCCTGCCCGTTCGAGATTCTGAAGGCAGACCACCGCCATTTCCTCGTGAGCGTCGGGGGAAGACGGGGACGACACCCGAGGATAGGCCGGGAACTGCTGACCGCAGATTCCGAAGAAGAGGTGCTCTTTGCGATAGACAGGATCGTGAACTGGGTCTACCGCCGCGCGTGGAGCGGCAGGCTGCTCTCCGAACAGCTTGACGACATCCACTTCGAAAAGTTCCGGGAGGAGATCGTCAGGGCTATACAGGAGAAGAAAGCAGCCCGGACAGAGAGAGCATAGCCTTATTTAATAAAACCAACACCCCCCCCTGCACCCCGGATCCCGGATCAGTACCTGGTCCGACCGGCGGTAAGGATCAAATATTTCAGCTGCCAGGGGAACAACTCCTCATCAGACTATGGCAGATCAGGCATCCGGTGTGGATCAAAGGGGGAGACAGAAAAAAAATAATGCCGGGAAAATACACCGGGTAATAACCACCCCTTTCCGGGAACTGAGAAAATTTATTTTCTCCGTTCCCGTGTTAAAGCGATGCTATTTTGATCTTTACCCGTCCTACCGTTCCCGGTTCCTGAAAATCAAAACAAACCTCAACCTGTTGCGACCCGAAGCAGTTCAGTGGCTGACCACCTACCGCTGCAATTTTCACTGCACTCACTGCGAAGCAAGCGCCGGGACGACCACGGTCCGGGAGCTGACCACGGACGAGGCGTTCAGGCTCATTGACGAGCTGGAGGAGGCGGGTGTCCGGAATATCGTTTTAAGCGGCGGCGAGCCCCTTGTCAGGAAAGACATTTTTCTCATTATCGAACACATCCTCCGCCGCGGACTGACGTACAGCATTGCAAGCAACAGCTCCCTTGTCGCCGGATTTCATGAGGAATTCAGAAGAATGAAACCGGTATTGTACTTTACCAGCATCGACGGCCTTGAACAGACGAACGATGCAATACGGGGGGTGCACGGCGCCTTTCAAAAAACCATCGATGCCGTGAAATTCTTCCAGTCGGTCGGTGTGAACTACCGGACCATCAATACCGTGGTCCTTCCAAAGAATATCCACGAGCTCCCCGCGCTGAAAAAGGTTGTCCAGCATTCGGGTGCCACGCTCTGGAGACTTGCGATACCCATTCCTGTCGGGAGGGCAAAGGGAAACCCGGACATGTCCCTTGATGCAGGACAGATGGACTATCTCTTCGGATTTATCCGGTCGGCCGGCAAAGAGATGAATATCGAGTTAACGGAAGATGCGGGGTATCTTGGGGGGTACGGACCGGAACTGAGATCCTATCCCTTTTTCTGTGAGGCCGGGTTCACGCAGTGTGCTGTCATGCCGGACGGGGAGGTGCTTGGCTGCCACAGCGCCTATGACAGTTCCTTTTCCGAAGGGAATATCCGGACACGTCCATTCAAGGAGATCTGGCAGAACGGTTTTTTACGTTTCCGCAGGCCTCACGTCGAACCGGCCTGCCGGTCCTGCCGGCACCGGGAAGCCTGCCGGGGCGGCTGCTGGGGAATGCGGCTGGGAAAGAAACACTGTCTGAAGGAAATCTGGGAGGCGTGGAAACCGGATTAAAAAGACCAAAACGGGGGGCTGGTCATCACTCTGGCAAGGGGCCATCGCGGTAACCCCGGTATCATCTATGAGATTTTTCCTGTCACGAGGTCACCGTGGGGACACATATGCCCCAAAGGAATTTGCGCTACCTGATCCAATACCCGTGATTTCCTAAGGAGACAAAAAGAAAAAAAAGGAAAATGTTCAAACATTTTTCGGGAGTTCGCGATACGTTGGCAGAGAACCCCCGTTGTTGTACGAGGCACCCCTTGTCTGCTCTGTCATGGTGCCACACGATTCAAGAACCGGCTTCTCATACTGTTTTTTGTCTGACATCCTACAACCTCCTTGTTCCTGCTCTGTTGCAGGACCAACCAGCATTCTCTCATCCTCATAACATTAACCTATCGAATACTCACTTTGAGGGAAGCGCCTATCGTTCCTTCCCCGGGGTCCCTTCACCGTTCGATAGGGCACCATAGCTTCGGAGGAGATCTTTTCCACCGGCAGGCTCGTTTGTTGTGCACGTGCTGAAGTGCGCAGCCGGGTTTCCTTCCTGGAGGCAAAGGGAGGTCAGTTGGCAGAGCCCCCGGGAGCATTCCCTTTTTTTTGAATACCTCGGGAGACAATAAAAAAAATCAGTATAACCCAAGGAAACCTGCGTTTGCATCGTCATCGCAGGCTATGGCCGTCCCGCCCTGGACAAGCGTGTTGAACATCATGGCAGCGGTCATCAGGCTATCGTCGGACCCCGAACCTTTGCGGATCGCGGCCAGCGCTTCTTTCTGGGGAGCGGGTGACATCCGTTTGCCGGTTACAATCGCCGAACAGTGCCGGCAGTAAGCGCACTTGCTGTGTACCGAAACCGTGCCGTCAGCACACGCAACAGTCACGCGGTCTTTTTTTTCATCCCTCACAAATTCAAGCATCTTCATGATCTGCTATTTTTTTGCTGGGGATATCATCATGCCGATGCGGATGCCATGCTCAAAAATTCTCACCGGAAAACCGGTTCTGCAATCGACATAATTTAAATAGACGGGGCTCATATAAGTAATACTCGCACAAACTGACTGTACGCTACAGTCCTGCTTTGGAGGAACGATCACATGGCACAAGACAAGCCCCACATGAACCTGGCCGTTATCGGGCACATCGACCACGGGAAGTCTACCACCGTCGGACGCATGATGTTCGAGACCGGCGCAGTACCGGCACACATCATTGAAGGCTACCGCAAGGAAGCCGAGTCCAAGGGTAAGGCTACCTTTGAATTTGCATGGGTTATGGACAACCTCAAGGAAGAGCGGGAGAGAGGTATCACCATCGATATCGCCCACAAGCGGTTCGATACTCCCAAGTTCTACTTCACGGTCGTGGACTGTCCCGGGCACCGCGACTTTGTCAAGAACATGATCACCGGAGCATCGCAGGCCGATGCTGCAATCCTCGTGGTCGCCGCCCCCGACGGGGTCATGGAGCAGACCAAGGAGCATGTCTTCCTTGCAAGGACTCTTGGTATCAGCCAGATCATCATCGCTGTCAACAAGATGGACGCGGTCAAGTTTGATGAGAAGCGGTTCAACGAGGTCAAGAAGGATCTCTCCGACCTCATCAAGATGGTCGGGTACAAGCCCGACGAGACTCTTTTCATCCCGGTCAGCTCCCTTGCCGGAGACAACATCAAGGTCAACAGCCCCAACACCCCCTGGTACAAGGGCCTGCCGCTCGTCCCGGCACTCGACACCTTCAAGGAACCGGCAAAACCGACCGATAAGCCGCTCCGCCTGCCGATCCAGGACGTGTACAGCATCAGCGGTATCGGCACCGTGCCGGTCGGCCGTGTTGAGACCGGTATCATGAAGAAGGGAATGAAAGTCTCCTTCATGCCCGCCAACAAGGACGGGGAGATCAAGTCCATCGAGATGCACCATGAAGAGATCCCGCAGGCCGTCCCCGGCGACAACGTCGGATTCAACGTCCGCGGTATCGGCAAGGGCGACATCCGCCGCGGCGATGTCTGCGGACCTGTCGAAGCCCCACCGGGCGTTGCCGAGGAGTTCACCGCGCAGATTGTCGTGCTCCAGCACCCGAGCGCCCTGACCGTCGGCTACACTCCGGTCTTCCACTGCCACACCACCCAGACCGCGTGCACCTTCACCGAGCTGAACAAGAAGCTCGACCCCCGAAGCGGCCAGGTCAAGGAAGAGAACCCCACGTTCCTCAAGTCCGGCGATGCAGCCATCGTTACCATCACCCCGACCAAGCCAATGGTCATTGAGCCCGTCAAGGAACTCCCGCAGATGGGCAGGTTTGCCGTCCGGGATATGGGATCAACCATTGCGGCCGGCATGTGCATCTCGATCAAGCCAAAGCAGATGAGATAATCATTTTTTTGGATGTGAAAAAAGATGCAGAAAGCCAGAATTCGCCTGACAGGGACGGACTTCAACAAGGTAGAGATGGTCTGTAACAGAATACGGGAGATTGCAGAGCGCACAGGTGTAAATCTGGCCGGCCCGATACCACTTCCGACAAAACGGCTCGTTGTTCCCATTCGAAAGAGTCCCGATGGTGAAGGGACTGCAACATGGGACCGCTGGCAGCTCCGGGTCCATAAACGCCTCATCGATATCGATGCAGACGAGCGTGCCCTCCGGCAGCTGATGCGTATCCAGGTGCCAAAAGATATCGGTATTGAAATTGTTTTAGAGAGTTGAAGGTGCGGCGTGCAGCAGGCCGCGGGTCTTCTCCATAAGATAAAATCCATCCTCACTTTTGAGAGAATTTTTCTCCTCATCCTGATCCTTGCATTCCTCCTGCGCTTCTGGCACCTCGACCTCAAGCTGCTCCACCACGACGAAGCGATCCATTCCTGGTTCTCGTACGAGCTCCTGACCAGGGGGGCATGGCAGTACGATCCCAGTTACCACGGGCCGTTCCTCTATTTCGTCACTGCCGGCATGTTTGCCCTTGCCGGGCCGTCCGATCTTGCAGCCCGGCTGCTCCCCTCGCTCTTCGGCTTTATGCTGATCCCCCTGGTGTACTGTATTCACCGCATCGGGTACCTTAGCCGCAACCAGACGCTGGTCGCATCGCTCCTCATCGCCCTGTCGCCGGACATGGTCTATTTCTCCCGCTTTCTCCGGCACGATATCTTCATGCTCTTTTTCACCATGCTCCTGCTGGTCGCAATCCTGTACTGGTTCGAGCGCGGTCAGGCGCGGTTTGCCGTGCTCGCTGCGGTTGCGGCAGCCGGGGCGCTCAGCTGCAAGGAGGAGATGCCGTTCATCGTCATCGTTTTTGCCCTCTTCTTTGCTTTTGCGGCCTGGAAAGGACGGTTCACGCTCCCGCCGGACTGGAAGGCTGACCTCCTGCTTTTCTGTGTCATCGTGACAGCGCTCATGAGCGTCCTCTACTCGGCGTTCTTCTTTCACACCAATACCCTGGTTGGACAGAATTTTACCATCACCCTGCAGGGCATACATTTTGAGATGAATACCACCGGCTGGTACCAGGCCATCGATCACTGGACGGCCATGCACAACCAGCAGCGGCTTGGCGGCCCGATGTACTACTACATCCCGCTCTTCCTCCTCTACGAACTCCCGATCTTTATCCTGGCCCTGATCGGGACAACTCAATTCCTGACAGCCGGGCTCCATCCGCTCCGCTTTCTTTCACGGGTCAGGAACTGGCTCCGGGAGCGCCGCTTTACCCTCACGACAGGTGAGCTTGCAGCCGTCAGCCTCCAGCAGCTGCGCGAAGGCAGGGCGCAGGACGCGAAATCAGAGGAATTCTT
>JAKLGN010000085.1 GCA_022710665.1 Methanoregula sp.
ACTGGTCGTCCGGGACCTCGATGAGGGCTTCCCCTTCGGAAGAATCGATCAACGCACGTTCCACGTTGATCAGTACGCCGGTATCGCGGACCGCCTGGGCAATGATCGGCTTCCTGCCCCGGCCGCGGGAGAACGTGACCAGCAGTTTCATTTCAGCCACCTCCCGCCCACCAGCTTGCCAAGGTTCATCGCCGTAAGGATCCCGGCAACGTGCGATCCCTTATCAATCACCGGCAGGGCACTGATGTTGTTCTTCTCCAGTTTCTGGATGGCGATATCAACAGACTCGTCCGGCGTTGTCGTGACCACTTTCTTCTTCATGATATCCCGGACAAGATGCGCCTTGCCGGGGTTTGCAACCGCCTTGGAGATATCGAACGTGGTGACGATCCCGACCAGCACCTTCTCGCTGTTGATGACCGGCAGGTGGTTGGTCTCGCCTTTCAGGAGTTTCTTGGCCGCCGTGGTGATCTCCTCGTCCTCGCCGATGCTCGTCACTTTCCGGTCCATGATCTCCAGCACCCGGGGGCTTTTTTTGCTCTGGTACATGGGTTTTGCCTGTTTTTTGGGATCGATTGGGCGGGTCGGCAGGGAGAGCGTCATCTTCCCGTTCTCCACCCACCGCTTCAGCTCGCCCGCAACCTGCCGGGCCCTGCGGAAGCTCGAAAGCGATGAGGTCCGGACTTCCTCGCCGTTCAGTTCAACACTCCCGCTGCGCAGTTCCGCGTACGAGACCCTGCGCAGGGCAGGGCGGTTCCTGCTCGGTATCCCGTAATCCATGATCTCGACGCTGATGTCCTCGTCCCGGACCGCGGTTGCCCGCACGACATCGAGATCGAGCACCGGCAGGGGGATGCCAAGCCCGACGTACATCGTGACCCCGTAGCCGGACATGGTCGCTGCCCGCAGGTAGTCCTGTGACATCTGCTTTAAGTCGCCCGTCACCATCAGCGTGCCGAATCCCCCGGCGGGGGAGTGCTGGGTTCCCTCCCCGATAACGATACCGGGTGCTCCGCAGAGGAATATCGGGGCACCGCTGCCGATCAGCCGGAATCCCGGGTCATTGGAGATCGGGTTAAGGAGCCCGGACCCGGAGTAGGAGATATTGCCGGAGTTCGGCAGGAGCGTTCCCATGTACGTGTTCAGGACCCGGTCGGTGGAATTTGTCGCGGCATTGTAGCGCTGGTACGCATTGCGCGGGTTGCACATGATCGCCTGGTTGAGGTTTTCCAGGGCAAGTTCCGTGGTAAGAGTCCGCCGCGGGTAGCAGTCGGTGCCATGGGAACTGGCCCGCAGTTCCACGGTCTTTCCAGCCACGAGGTCCTCGATGACATGCGCCCCGCCATACTCTGCTTCAAGGGTATCGGACTGCTGGGTAGCGCCGATGAACGTGTCAACGGCGGCAAGGCCGCCGTACGCCTCGACATTGTTCAGCCAGATCCGTTCCATGCGGATGGGCGGCTCGGCATGGCCGAAGTTCAGGAACGCACCGGACGAACACATGGCGCCGAAGGTCCCGGTCGTGACAACATCAACCTCTTGTAATGCTCCTTCCTCGCCCAGATCGGCAACGATGACAGGCATCTCCTCGGCAGTAACGACCCGTGCCGACCCGTCACGGATACGTTCATTGATCTGCCCGATGGTCTTGTGCATACCGGATATTCCGTTTTCCGAATATTTAAGATAATTGTTATTACCTTTAGTAATAAATGCGATTTTAACCACCGGCATCCATGATCCTGTATGCATGTGCGTGCCTTCATAGAGGAGATGGAGCGGCTCGCCCCTCCCCACCTTGCCGAGGATTTCGATGCCGGAAGGATTGGCCTCATTGTGGAAGGGAAGAACACGATAGCCTCGGTCTCCTGTGCGCTGGATGCAACGCCGCGTGTGGTGAAACGTGCGGTTGCAGCACACGCCGATATGCTTCTTGTCCACCATACCCCGCTCTGGACACCGCTGACCTCCCTCACCGGCCCGACCGCAGCCCTCATGCGCGACATCCTCGGGTCCGGCCTGAACATCTATGTCATGCACACCAACTTCGATCACGCGGAGAGCGGCGTGAACGATGCCCTTGCAGAACTCCTCTCGCTTGCACATACCGAACCCATGACGCTGGGGCTGGTGGGCGACTGCCCGCTTTCCTTTCAAGAGATCGCGGGACGGCTTGACTGCCCGCTCCGGGTCTGGGGCAGGATCCGGCACCTGGATCGGCTGGCAGTAGTCGGAGGGAGCGGGTTTGATCCGGCGCTCATGGCCGAAGCAAAAGAACTGAAAGCCGACGCCTTTCTCTCCAGTGAACTGAAACATTCCGTGTACCGTGCCGCACCGCTCCCCTGCATCGAGGCAACCCACTATGCGCTCGAGGCCCCGGCCATGAAGCGGCTCGCCGCCCGGAGAGGCTGGCAGTTTATCGAAGACCGCCCGGTCCTGCATCCCGTACCATGACCGGCATCTGGCAGCGGCTCCGAAAGCAGCATGAACTGGATGCAGAGGCACGCGAAGAGATTACCACGGCATTCGGCCGGAAGGGAGCCTCCGCCCTTGACGCTATCGATACCGGTCGGGTGAAAAAGTACCTGGACTTCTTTGTTGTCGAGGGCCGGACCGCGTCCTATATCGTGGAAGACGACTTCTGCACCTGCGGGGATTTCCTGTACCGGGGCCGGGACTGCTGGCACCTGCTCGCGGTGCGGATCGCACGGGAGACCGGCCATTTTGAGACCGTGGACCGCTGGTACCAGGAAACACTGAAAAACGACCACCGGTAAACCGTCTGCGGGTCATGGATACCATGGGTATAATTTTTGGGGAAAGCATCAACGTAGCCCTTAACCTATCACGGTTCCAATCGTCCATCCCTCCTTGCACCACCCCTGCCCCCATCATGGGCGTGGGCGGAAATGTAGGAAGGCTGTCTTTTTCTCGTACGGAAATTAAAAAAAAAAACCTTCCTGGGTGATTATCTCGATGCGGGGACTGCCATCGTGGCGGGGGCAGAGCGTGAGCGAAAGCCCCCGGCTGAGTCTATGCGATGATTTCTCCAGGAGCTCGAAATTCTGAAGGTATGAACAATGGTAATGCGACAGAACCCGCACGGGGGATGCCCTGGCAGCGGGGGTGGAGCACCCGTTAGCGTGGGAAGTTCTGCAGGGTTTCTGCAGAGCACCATTTTCAGAAGAGCAACGATGGCATCCCGGCCAGCCGCAGGATGGGAACGGGACCCGACAAACCAGCCCTGCGCTGCAGTTAAAGGAGAAAAGATGACAGGAAAAGGATTATTTCCGGGTAGCGTCCCAGACTCCTTCCCATTTCCCGGTTCCCGACCCATATCTCCAGTTGCCACTGAATGAATTCCCGTCAGCAGCCAGGGTGAAGACGACATCCCCCGCATCGTTTGGTGGACCATAGGAGGGTGCCTCGGACCATGTCCCGGTCAGGGTATTTCCCGAGACCGTTCCCTGGATCTTTCCATTGTCATGGGGGTACGTACCGGTAACCTGGTCGCCATTCTGGGTAAACACCATAACACCCCAGTCAGAATCCCATGAACCAGACCAGGGTGTCGGCGCAGTGGTGGTGACGGTTGTCGCTGTTTTTGCAGGCCCCCCGGTTCCCGGGACGGTACACCCGGCAACAAACACAGCCATCATAATTGCGACAACCAGCAGCACTACCCCGTATCGTGAAGCTGTATACGGGGATACCAGAAACCTCATGCAGGATTTATTCATATTTTTCGTACATGCCGACAACTCATATATGCGTTGTGATGTGGGATTGAGAAAGATGGCAGGGGGGATGAACAGAAATTCCCCGGATACATCCAGGGATTTTAAAAAAAAGGAACCAGCTGTCAATCCCATACCGCTTCATGAGGGTCCGCAGGGGGAATCGGAAAGTCTGTTCAGAGGCTAAAAAGAAGATCGGGGTTGAGTTGTACCGTGCGGGGTGAACGAAAAACCCTCCTCACGTTTACCACATCATGCTCCCTTTGTCCACACAACAAACTTATGAGCGTTCGTACTAAACTGTACTGACGATTGTGATTCTCCATGCTTGAAGAGGAATACCAGCTCGATTATTTTAAAACGCAGGGATTTACCCGCAGGATTTGTAAAAGCTGCGGGTCGGCATTCTGGACCCGGGACGCTTCAAGGGAGATCTGCGGGGACGCTCCCTGCGAGCCCTATAATTTCATAGGAAATCCGGTCTTCAGGCCCCACAGCCTGGACTCCATGCGCGAAGCCTATCTCTCCTTTTTTGAGAAGAACGGCCACACGCGGGTGGAGCGGTACCCGGTGGTTGCACGCTGGCGGGATGACATATACCTGACCATCGCTTCGATTGCTGACTTCCAGCCGTACGTGACCAGCGGCATTGTGCCCCCGCCGGCAAACCCGCTGACCATCTCGCAGCCCTGCATCCGGCTCAATGACCTCGATTCCGTGGGCAGGTCCGGGCGGCACCTCACCATGTTCGAGATGATGGCACACCATGCCTTCAACACCCCCGCCGAGGAGATCTACTGGAAGGACCGGACGGTCGAACTCTGCGATCAGTTCATCGCTTCCATCGGCGGGGATATGAACCGGGTTACCTACAAGGAGAACCCGTGGATGGGCGGCGGCAATGCCGGGCCAAGCGTCGAGGTCCTGATCGGGGGCCTCGAGGTTGCAACCCTTGTCTTCATGAGCCTTGGCAGGCAGAAAGCCGAGGGCCCGGCGTACGAGCTGAAGGGCGATATGTATTACCCGATGAAACTCCGGATCGTGGACACCGGCTACGGGCTCGAACGGCTGGTCTGGGCATCGAAAGGCTCGCCCACCATCTACGATGCGGTCTTCCCGGAGATGGTGAGCCGGGTGATGGGTGCTGCCGGCCTCTCCCACATGCTGGACAACAAGGAATACACCAAGCTCCTCGCCCTGAACGCAAAGTTCGCCGGCCTCATGGACATCTCGGGGACAAACCTCTTCAACCTGCGCAAGAAAGTTGCCGCGGCAATCGATGTATCCCCCGAGAAACTGGACAGGATGATCACCCCCATCGAGAGGGTGTACGCAATCGTCGACCACACCCGCTGCCTCGCTTACATGCTCGGCGACTGTATCGTCCCCTCCAATGTGCGGGAGGGTTACCTTGCCCGGCTCGTGATCCGCCGGACCCTCCGGATGATGAACGAGCTGAACATCAAAGAGCCCCTTGCGGACCTGATCGAACAGCAGACTGCCATCATCGGTTCCGGAAAATTCGAGCAGGATAGTGCGGTCGTCCGGGAGATCGTTGAGCGGGAGACCGAGAAATATGCATCAACGCTCGAACGGGGTACCCGCATCGTCCAGAAGGTTGCAAAGACCTACAAGGCAAAGAGCCAGCGGGTCCCGCTTTCCGAGATCATGGTCCTGTATGATTCCCACGGCATCCAGCCCGAGATGATCCGGGAGATTGCAGCAAAGGAAGGAGCGGTTGTTGACCTGCCGGACAACTTCTATTCCATGGTCGCCGACATGCATTCCGAGTCAAAAAGGGACGCAGAGGAAGACCATACCGCGAAATACATCGATCGGCTGCGGGCCCTTCCCCCGACAAAGAAACTCTACTATGACCAGCCGTCCGACACCGAATTCGAGGCAGTAGTCCTGGATTTCGTTGACGGGTACACGGTCATGGACCAGACACTCTTTTACCCGGAGGGCGGCGGCCAGCCTGCCGACACCGGGACGCTCATTGGTTCCGAAAGCATGGCACAGGTTGACGGGGTCGTCAAGGTCGGCGAGGTGATCCTCCACCATATCGCCGGCGGGGTCTTCCGGCGCGGGGAGCGGATCA
>JAKLGN010000086.1 GCA_022710665.1 Methanoregula sp.
CCGTGATACGCGGGGCTGCTTTTTTTGGGGCCGGTCCAGCGGTGTATGCGTAAGGGCTCCGGCCGGGCGTGGCGTCCTTACCGCCCCGTATCTCCGCCACCCGCTCGTTGACGTGGTCGTCCCGGTCTTTCGCGCTCCATTCTGTGAACATAAGAAACTGGAGGAACGATTCCGGTTCATGGAAGAGGGATGCCCCCATCCCGGCAAATATAATCGTCCGTTTCACGTCCCCGTACCACCCTCCCGCCCGTATGGTAATGGCATCACCCCGGGAATCAAACTGGTACACGTATTCGATCTCGCCATGCCGTCCCCATGCGGTCTCGGTGATGCCATCAGGTTCATACGTGAAAATTTTACCGACAGCCCCATAATCTCCCCCTTCCCGGACAGCGATCCGCTTGCCGCCATCCTCGTACCGGAAGCTCCGCGGTCGCTGCCCGAATGCGAATGTTTCTTCAAGCATCCCGTAACGGTCAAAGACAAAACGCCGCAGGATCGTCTCCTGCCGGCGGGGATCCCGTTCTGTCATGATATCCGAAGCAGGATCGAACAAGTAAAGCCGTTTTACGTTGTTTTTGGTATCGAGGACCCGGACCCCACCACTGCCGTACTGGTATACCCGGGAGATCTCTTCCCTCCGTGTCCCGGTATGTTCCGTGATGAGTACATCTTTTATGAAAATCCACTCCCGCTTTCAGTCGTTCTAACGTTTTTTGTCTGTCGAGAAATAGTTTCTTCTGCCGTATACCGCCCTTTTGCATTCTGGTAAAGGGATAACATTGATTCATTCCTGCCACAAATACTGCTTTAATGTCTGAAGAGGCTCAAGTCCTGAAACCGGCTCCTGTTCCGGATCTCGTTCGCGAGGCAACGGAAAGAACCCTCTATCTGGGTACATGGACCACCCGGTTCTGGGCCTGGTTGATCGACTTTATCCTGGTCATACTCTTTCTCAATATTGTCCGGGGAATTTTTGAGCCGTTCTGGAAACTCCCGCTGCTGTGGGACTTTGCTCACTGGGAGTTCTTTGCCGTCTGGTTTGAGACCATTTTCTTTTTTGCCTACTGGACCGTGATGGAGGGGTTCCGGGGCCAGTCGATTGGAAAAATGGTCATGAACCTGCGTGTCGTCAATCGCGATGGTACCAAAGTCAGTTACACCACGGCAGCCATTGAAAGTATCGGCAAAGCGTTCCTGCTCCCTCTTGACTGCCTGATCGGGTGGATTGGCATGCCGGGAACCAAACTCCGGGTCTTCAACCGCATCTCCAATACCATTGTCATCAAGACCGATTACCGTGAACCGGCCGGTTTCCTGTACGTGAAAGAAAAAGAATAACTACACCCACCCCCACTCTTTCTTTTATGCCGAAATTTCCCGCTTTCCTGTTTATCCTCCTGGTATGCATGGCGCTTATTGCCGGATGTTCGATCCAGACACCTCCTGCAAATCGACCGGCGCCAACAACCCAGGTTGTGACGCCGTCTGCAACAACGGTCCCTTATGGTCCGATAAAAGAGGTGAGTATCATAGCCTCATCGTTTGATCCGGCAATCCTTTCCATCAGGCCGGGCACCACCGTGGTATGGACCAACGAAGACCGGATAAATCACCGTATCGAACATCTGCCGGAGTTACCTAGTGATAAATTGCTTTTTCGTTCAGAGTCGCTCTCCCCGGGCCAGAGTTTCAGTTACACATTCACACAGCCGGGCAGGTACAAATACGGAGACCCCCAACAGGCTGGCGGACGGACATCGCTTGTGATCGTTGAGTAAAATTATCGTGACCAGAGTGTCCTGCTATGGGAGGAAAAGGCACCGGCGATCTTGGTCATGATTCCCGGGACGGGCCGGACGATCGCGAATCCCGGAACAATTCCCGGCTCGAACACTTCATCCGCATGCTCTCTGATGAAAATGAAGAAAGCAGGTGGAAAAGTGCAGAGGCGCCGGGAAGGGTGGGTGATCCACGGGCGATGGATGATCTTATCGGTACCCTCTGGGATGATGACGCCCGTGTCAGGTTTAAAGCTGTATGGGCACTCGGCCGGATCGCTGAAAAGCGGGCTTATGCCCCGCTCCAGCGCCTTACCGGATGGAGAATGAAGAAGCCCGGGAGATAATTACCGAGGCACTCGAACATATACGACGGGGCATGAACCGGCAATGACCGGGGTCTGTTAAGCGTTTTTTTTGCAGCACCCGGAATACTTTTCGGGACGCAGCATATCAGGAAGTCAGTTTTATCCTTGCTCCGGTGATTATCATTCAGGAGATGCCATGACAGGTATCGATTCGCTCTGCAAAACATGAATGGCAGGATCTTCATTGCGATCCGACTCGCTTCAATCATGCAAATCTTCAACTCATCCGATCCAGCACCCTTCCACGAAAACGAACCGGACTCGGCCGCAGAACACGATCGTATCGGGACCGTAAAGGGTTTCCAAAAAAAAAACACCGTTTAAAAAAAATCGTCATCAGCCTTCCAATTGATATCTTAGGACCGGGCGGGCACAGCAGATCCGGGAGGCGGGCCGGAATCATTTTGCATATACGATGATGGTACAGGACCGGAAGTTCCGCCAGCGGTTCCGGCATGGCAGATTCACTCTGCTCATCGGGCTCACCTTCCTTGCCATAGCCCTTATTGCCCGCCAGGAGGTCTCCCCCATGAACAACCTTCTTTTCGCTCAGATCTTCGCCGACACCTTCCTGATCATCGGCTGGACGTCCATGCGGGACCGGTAACAGTACTTCTCTACGAGTTCGGGGAGATCCTCGAGCGGAAACACACGCAGGAAAAGATCAGCACAACGGAGATTGAGGTACTGTCCACTCCCTGATATTTCAGGGAAGGCGATGGACTTTTTTAAGGAGGCTCGCCAGTTTTTGCGTACTCTCATTTGTGGTTCCAGGTGCAGTCCGGTCTTCCGGTTGTCGCAGGGCTGAAAAGATGCAGGAGACCGCATCCCCGTGGGAAGGTCCGTACCCGCCCTCCAGGACAAGGGCCAAGGGACAACCCGCCCTGAGGAGAATTGAGGTGAAAACGGAAAAATCCGTGGGCATGATATTCATACCCCCCAACGGGTCATCCGAGAGGATATCCTGGCCGGCAGATACCAGCAGGCAATCCGGCCGGAACCGTTCCAGGGCAGGCAGGAAGATCTCCGAGAAGATCAGGGCGTAATCAGCACCCGTTGAACCGGACACAAGGGGAACGTTCAGGGTAAATCCCTTGCCATAACCGGTACCGATCTCTTCGATATCGCCCGAATACGGAAAATGATGCTCCTGGTGCACTGAGCAGTACATGACTTGGTTTGTCCGGTAGAACGCATGCTGGGTGCCGTTGCCATGGTGGACATCCCAGTCAACGATGGCAACCCGATCAACGCTCTTCAGCGCATGCTCTGCGGCAATCGCGACATTGTTCAGGAGACAGAATCCCATGGCACGAGCCTGCTCCGCATGGTGGCCGGGTGGCCGGATAAAGGCAAAAGCATGTTCGCCATCAAGGGAACGATCCACTGCTGCAAGCGCCCCACCCGCGGCATGCAACGCCGCTTTGAATGAATGCGGGGTGATATACGTATCACTGTCCAGATGATTCAGGACGGCAGTTTCCGCACAGCGCTGCCGGAGGTGTTCCGTATACCAGGGATCATGGATACGGTGGACCTCCTCAAGGGACGCCGGCTCAGACACAATACGAGAAATCCCGGCAGGAACACCGGAAAGTGCTGTCAGCAGCCGGGACTGGCTCTCGAGATGGCAAGGGTTCTCGTGCCCGGCGCACACTGGATCAATAATTACAGAGCAGTGACCCATATTCTGATTCACCTAATGCTGACAGGAATAATGCACATTGGGTTTGCAGGGTTATCCATCTTGTGCACAGGAACGTTTCCGGACCCATCCCGTGGCCGTGAAAAGGGGAGCAGGCAGATTTCGTTTCAGGGGGCTCTAAAGAAATCATCGGACAGACGCTTTCGGGGGCTTCAGCTCACGCCTGAGCCCAAGGCGCTTTCGCAGCCCCCCGCATTGCGATAATCACTAAAGAAGGTATATTACGGTCTTACGTAAGAAAAAAGGACAATCCAATCGTAATGCGCCATGAACCCCCGAGGGAGAGCAGGGCTGGCGCAGGGGAGGGGTCGATCATGGGGAGAAAAAGAAGGTTTCTCCAGAGCTCCGCTCTCTTAAGGGAAAAACGTGATGACTGGCGATCTGTTACCGGCGTTTGTACCGGTTACCGGCAATTATACCAAAAGGAATTTGAAGGATTTTTACGGCGGAATCCGTTTCATCGGGCTGACATCTGCTCCTTTAAGATCCCCGTTTGCGAAACTGAACCGGTCCCTGATGCTGAGCGGCAGGTCGCCTTCCCGGATCTCGACAAATCCAAACGTTCCATAAAACCCGACCAAATCAAGTGTTGAGTGCATATAGAGGGGCTCATTTCCGCATGCATCCACCAGTGCCCGTACCACCATCCGGGCATATCCCCGCCCGCGGTACTGGTCCGGGGTATAAACTGCATCGACCTCAAGACCATCAGGATGCCGGCGGCACCGGGCCAGAGCACCAAGGGTGTCCTCGATAAACACACCAAAGACCCGGTCAATGGCGGGGTCTGCTTTCTGCTGGTGGTACCCGAGCCAGACCTGTTCTGCAAGGAAAAATTCCTCTCCCCCAAGCTCTTTTACCAGCACGTTCAGGCTGATGCGGGGATTCACCATAAAGAGGGGCCGGACTGCGTGCATGGCAACCCCTTTCGCAACACTGCCTATCGGGATATTTTTGATATAATCGGACTGCCCGAGGCGGGCTATCATGATAAGGGATACATCAAGCTCCTCCGCAACCCGGGTTATTTCCCGGGCCGGACTTCCTGAACGGATGATGGATGCTGCCCGGATCCCTCCCTGTGCCAGATCTGCTTCGATGACAGCCATTTTCCTGCGGCACTCCTCAGTATTGCCTGCCCGATCAAACCCGGATGCCTTTGCATCCATGACGTGAAGGAGGGTTATTCGCGGGATACAGCCAAGGTTTTTTGCATATGCAAGAGTCTTTTCAGAGGGCCGGGAGAAATCAACCGGACAGAGTACGTGGGAAAATACATTCCTGCAGAATTTTTCAAGACCGGTCTCCACGGTGTTGTTCCGGCCCCGGAAATGCATGATGAGGACATCGGTCCTGCTGCGTTCAATCACCCCTTCTGAAACACTGCCGAGGATATATCCAGCGAGGAGCCCTTTGCCTCTCCCGCCCATGACAATAAGGGGGATATTATCCGAATGCGCCAGATGGATAATGGCACCGGCTGTGTCCCCGTCTCTCGCTTCGATAAGCCGCTGACTGACATGGACACCGGTCATCTGTTCAAGGAACAGCCGCTTTTCTTCCAGGCTGGCAAGCACCTGGTCACGGGGTGACGGCTGCGGTGACCATAACAAACCGGTACTGGTCGTGGGAAAGGTCTCGTTGATCACGTGGACCAGCAGAATCTGCTCAAGACCCGGGATCTGACCGATACATTCGATCATAGTATCGGCATGGGCTGAAAAGTCCGTTGCAACGAGAACCCGTTTGAACATACAACTTCCTGATCGTGTATCTGCCCCCATGGTTTTTTAACCTGTCACATTGACAGCCGGGCATGGTAAGGGTGGACGGGCCATCCTTACCAATCCAGGATGAGCAGGA
>JAKLGN010000087.1 GCA_022710665.1 Methanoregula sp.
AATATCCGGGTTTTTGCTGACAGAGGGTTATTGGTTCTGGTTGTTCTCTCGCCAGTTCATGGTCATGTGTGACCGCTGTACCATATTTCTGTTCCGGAAACAGACTCATCGTCATGCTCCTGAAATTTTCTGTCTTTTAATAATCGTGCTTAACAACCCGCTCCAGGGAAAACAATGTGAGGGCTCTGGAAGATCCTCCCATGGCAAGGGGAAGGATGTGGCTGGTGTGTGATCAGGTTCCAGATCCCGGTTTGCCCTGTGGCTGGGCATAAAGGTATTGCATTCAAATTAATAAAAGCATTTTGTTAATCAAATAGAATTTATCAACCGTGAACATCAGGCAAATAAAAATAAACAGGTTTTTAAATTTTTAATTTTCAAAAGATCCTATTACTATGGGAAGTCAGCAGGACATCATGAACGATTATGCATTGCAGGAGCTCAAGCGGATTTACTCAAGCTATGATGGATGGAAGATGTCCCCGCTGAAGAAGGGCAGCGGGTACAACACGTACGTCAGTCTTACGCGCATGAACGGGGGTCATCACGACATCGCAAAGGTCCTCATTACCTTCAGTAAGGAGATTTCTGGATCACTTGTTGAAGATCTGACCAGGAAGGATACAACAACCGATGGCCTGCCAACACGGCATGAGGCAGCCGTTATCGCCCCGTTAAACGCTGATACATCAGCACTGCCGGCAGGTATCAGGGTGTATCCCATGAATTCGTTTGAATTCGCGGGGAATGAATTGGTCTGGACGAAGAAGAAGGTCTCAAAGACGCCGGTGCCGCTGGCAGTGAAAAAAGCTGAATAATCTTTTTTCCCACTCCGCCGAATCCCGGTCTGTCAGCATTTTGTCATGCAAAGCGTTGGCGTTCTGTAGCACGCTGCTGACCAGAACGGTATACCATTTTTTTATTTATTGGCTGGCACGATCAAAAGCCAAAAAGGGCGTGGCTGAAATGCCCTTTCGTTTATTCTGCCGATCGCTGGGCTCCGGTTTCAGTCGTATCGTAACCGCCGAGGCGTTTGAGGATTTCCCCGAACGCCGTTGACCGGACTGCTTCGATAAGCATGCTGATCCGCGGGTCCTTCCGGTGCTCCCTGCGGATGGCAAGCTCGTACCGCTCCTGTGCCACCGGTACAAACGGAAGTCCGAGCGCTTTTGCCGCACTGTACACACACATACCGGCATCCGCTTCCCCGCTCTTTACAGCAAGAGCAACCGCGATGTGCGTCGTGACCTCCCGCTCGTAGCCGGGAATCGATGAGGGATCGATCCCTGCCTTCTTCAGCTCATAATCGAGGAGCATCCGGGTGCCGGAGCCTTTCTGCCGGTTGATGAACATACGGCCCCTGAGATCCCGCAGGGCAAGCCCGTCCCGGGAAACTATTCCCTGCTGGCGTCCGGCAATGCAGATGAGATCTACCTCCGTTTTCGGCAGGTATTTCCGGATATCCCCTGTGTTGTAGGTTCCGTCAGGGGAGAGCAGGTGCATGGGTGCAGCGTGGCACTCGTTCTTTTTCAAGGCAATGATCCCGCCCATGCTCCCTACGTGGGTAGAAACGAGAGAAACTCCCCCAGGCCGGAGGAGGTCGGCCAGATGATCGAGGACCGGATCGTGGCTGCCGGTGATGAGGAGAGCATGTTCCGCTTCCTGCCATGGTACCAGCAGCCGGGCATCGACCATGTCGCCGGCATTGAACCCCTCCGAATCGCGGGGGACTTTTATGTATGCATTCGCCCGCACAGCGCTCATCTGAACGCCGGCCCCTTTGGACTGGGGGGAGATTGTCCAGCGGTCCCCGACCTTTCCAAGCGTACACTGGACAAATTCGTCGGATCCTATCTCCTTGGGGAGGGCAGACGTGACAACTGCCCGGATAACCTGCGGTTCCGGAACAAAAAGGCCATAGTTCCGGAGGAAGGGAAGGACCAGCTCACGGATGACGGTGATCGCTGAGAGAGGATACCCGGGAAGACCGAATACGGGTTTTTTATCGACTTTCCCGATAATGGCCGGCTTGCCGGGTTTCGTGGCAATCCCGTGGACGAGCACCTTACCGAGCCCGGCGATCACATCGGCAGTGTAATCCTTCGTCCCCGCTGAAGAGCCCGCCGAGACGATGACCATATCATTGTCCCTGCAGGCTGCTGCTATTGCATCACAGATCTTCTCCGGCCTGTCCTCAACAAAGGGATAACGGGTGCACCGGGCACCGGCAGCCTCCAGCATCGCCTTTGCCATCACCGTGTTGCTCTCCACGACCTGCCCGGGGGCGGGGCGGGTGCCGGCCGCAACGAGTTCGCTTCCCGTCGGGACAAGCCCAATCCTCACGGTAATAACGCCAAGCTCAATGATCCCATACGTGGCAAGAGCTCCCGTCTCGTAGGGGCGGATCCGGTGACGGGATGGCATCACCATCTCGGACTCCGCAAGGTCTTCGCCCGCCGGGCGGACGTGCTGCCACGGGCCGGCAGATTTCCGTATTATGTACTTCCCGTCAGCTTCCCAGACATCCTCGATCATGATCACCGCATCAAAGCCGGGAGGGACCACATTGCCGGTGTTCACCCGGGCAGCCCTGTCAAGCGTAACCGGATGCTGTTCTGATGCCCCCCGCGTGTCGGCACTCGCCACCGCAATACCATCCATAGCCGCCAGGTGGATCTCCGGCACTGAATATGTGCCGAAAATGGGACCGGCCGTTATCCGGCCGGTTGCTGCTTCGAGGGGGATAGTCTCAGTTGAGGGAATACAGGGGAATTCGTGGGAAAGGAGGCTGAATACCTCATCGAGCGGCATCACCTGCAGGTACCGTTTCACCACAGGATCACCTCGACCTCGCTTCCCTTTTCAAGCCCCTCGAACCCGGCCGGGATGCAGATGAGCCCGTCGCTCCTGACAAGCGTGTTCAGGAGCCCCGACTTCCCGAAAACCGGCGTGGCAACGCCGTTTTCCACCCGGACGCGGATATACTCCTCCCGCCCCCGCTGGGACGGGATATTCTCCGCAAGAGTCCCCCTCAGCATACGGAGCAGTGGCTTTTGTAGGCCGAGCATGGTGTCCAGGAGCGGGCGGACGATCGCGATAAGCACGACAAACGCGGATGCCGGGTGGCCGGGCAGGCCGATGACCGGTTTTTCGGCTATCCGCCCGATAATGGTCGGCTTTCCCGGCGCAATGGCGATCCCGTGGAGAAGGACCTCACCCTTACCGGCAATCACCCTCGCGGTCATGTCCCGGTCGTCCTTGGAACTGCCGCCCGAGAGAAGCACGAGATCGCATTCGGGAAGTGCCCGTTCAATGACCGTCTCGAAAGCTTCCTGTTCATCCTTCACGATACCATAGAGCCGCGGTATACACCCGTACTCCGAAAGCCACGCTGCCAGCATCGATGCATTGGCATCCCGGACCTGGCCTGGCGAGGGGAGAGCCGTGACCGGTACCAGCTCGTTGCCAGTCGAGATGATGCCGACCACGGGTTTTTTCGCAACCGGGACTGCCGCACAGCCACACGCCGCAAGCACACCGGTGTCCTGCGGGGTGATCCACCTGCCCGGTGAAAAGACGGTCTCCCCGGATTTGAAATCCTCGTCCCGCAGAAGGACGTTCTCACCATGGGCAGCAGGTTTTTTTATCAGGATGGTATCCCCGGCCTCCTCAGTATATTCCACCATCACGACCGCATCAGCACCTTTTGGGAGGATACCCCCGGTCGGTAGGTAAGCACACTCCCCGGCCCGGACAAGAATCTTCCCGTCGCCTGTTCCCATCGCGACTCTTCCCATGGACCGGAGCAGGGCCGGGACAGCGTCACTCGCACCGGTGGTGTCCTGAGAGAGGACGGCAAACCCGTCCACCACCGAGCGGTCAAAACCCGGGATATCACAATCTGACACCACGGGTGCAGCAAGCACCCGGCCTGCAGACCGCTCAACCGGAACCATTTCCGCTACCGGGGCAGGGGCTGTCTGGATAACCACCCTGACAGCCTCAGGCACGCTGACAACGTGCAGGAACCTGCTCATGGGAACCAGCCCGACCGGCAACCGCTGATCCTGCCGGTCTGCGGGATGCGGGGCTCTCCAAAACCCGCCGGAGATCCTGGTGCCTTTCCAACTTCCGTGAACAGAGGGGGCTGCGTGATCCGGTCTATCATCCAGGGGTCAAGGAACACCTGCGGAGTCATATCATCGCTCATGGGTATTCATACTCTGTTTACTTCCTTATCTGGTATACCTCTTATGGATCGTGCAGAAGGAATGCGAAAACCCCGACACCTGCAGGGATTTTTAGTAAAGGCTTTAATCCCGACCGGTGAATTTATCATTACCTTGAAAATCCCTGCACTCCCTACACGGTTGTGCAGGAAATGGTTCTCCGTGCCGGCCGTTCCAAAGTCTCCCGACGTCCGGGAAGGAGACTATCCCATACTCCGGGTGCCGGGCTGCCATGACTGCAAATCTCTTCCTCCTCTCAAACCCTGTTACCCTGGAGCGTCTTTCGTGGATCGAGGAATGCCTCAAGTTCTTCTTTGTCCAGCTCTACCCGGAGACCCTGATGCACCAGACCAAGGGTGAGAGCCCGGTCTTCACCTTCCTTGTGACTGGAGATGCCCTTTACAGTCTCGACAACATGGAGACGCAGCCGGTCTGGAGCATCATCCTGTCCCTTTCAGCGGTTCGCATTGTCTGCGACCGGCAGGAACTGGATCTGCGTGGCGTCTCGGCCGGGCATCTGAAGATGAAGTTCCCGGACCAGGTGATCACGACCAACGGTCTCGGTCCTGATGGCAGGTCGTCGTTCTGGAACGATGTTGTCGCCCTTGCCCGGCAGACAAAACCACCTCAGCCGGGAGCAGTCGGCTGGCTCCAGTGCGAGTCGCCCTACATGCACCGCTCAGCATGGCACGGTCTCCGGTTTCTTTCGGCTGCGCTCGCGGACCGGCTGGCGATCGACCTGTACGCTTATCTCGACGGCGTCCACATCGGCCACATCGGGCAGGCCCCCACGGAAGAGGAGAATATCGGGGCGGGGATCGAGGAACTGGGTGAGCAGGCTGCCCGGCATGGCCTCTCGTGCAAGGTCATGGCCTGCAACCACAATGCCACCGCGAGGGGATACAGCACGTGGGATGACGGGCAGGGTGTCGTCATCTCGACCTGTGCGATTAAGCCTGTGAAGATACGTGACCTGAACGTGATGGTCGATCGCTTCCGGCAGAACCACATTATCCTCTCCGCGGATGCCGGGTCTCTGATGTTCAGGAAAGGCATGACCCCCTCGTTTGACCGGGCGGAGAAGAGCAGCACAGCCCCGCCCGTCACAATCCTGATCACGAAGAGCCCGTACAGTACCGGATCAGCGTTTGGTGCCGTCTCGCTTGCAGTTGCCTGTGCCCATGCGGATATCCTGACCCGGGTTATCTTCCTGGAGGACGGAGTATATGCTCTCACCGGGACGCACCGGACCCCGGCAAATCTCCTCCCCTACAACCTGCAGGACGTGATCAATACGGTGGCTGGCAGCGAGAACCTCCATTTCTTTGCTTTTTCCCCCTCGTTCCAGAAACGGGGCATCTCCAAGGAAAAATCCCTGAATGCTGTTCTTGATATCGGGTACCCGGGCCTTGGCAAGATCATCTTCTATCCCCCCGGCAATGTCCAGGCGGAACACCAGCG
>JAKLGN010000088.1 GCA_022710665.1 Methanoregula sp.
ACCCTGCCCGGACCAACTGCCCGGCAGCAGAACGCGGCTGCCACTGCCGAGTCCACCCCGCCGCTCACGCCGATCACGATCCCTTCACACCCACTGTTCCAGTAGGTATACCGGATCATCTGCTCAACCTGCCCCATCCTGCACCCGAGGTCCCCGGCCGAACACATCATTTTAGTACATTGGACAAATGGAGTTTTTCAACTGTTCGGTTTTTTCTGCAGCGGTTCTCTCTTTTCCTCACCAATACGCTCACCTGTCATTATCTCGATCAGCATTGCCGTTACTGAGCTGTTCCGCAAGATGCAGGAGCGCATATCTCGTTGACGGGTGATGCCCGCAATAGTCTTTGAGATAAGCCACGGTATCCCCTGGGAGGAGCTCTTCAGACGGCGTGCCGAAAGAACTGCTGATTCCTGTTCCCTGATGGTCCCAGTAGAGGTCTATCTCGTCAGATGGGATCGTCATGAAAGGACAGATTACCGGGATCGAAAATCTCACTTCCTGAGTGGGGTGTAAGAGCCTGCCAGTGTCACCGAAAAGAAACGTGCCAAGCACGCGCTGCGCGATGTCGTCGAGTGATGTCGGGAGTGCTACCTTTGTCACCCCTTCACAGGCAGCAGCAATGGATCCTGGCTGTTCCGGCATTTTGATGCCGGAGACTCGGAGAAGTTGTGCGATCTTCATGGCGGCTGATCGGCTATTTCCCTTGGCATCCTCTTTTTGAGGAAGTATCGCGCTCAGCCGGATGTCCCTGCGGTCAGCGGTCAGTTTTTGTAAGAAGCAGAGGAGCGCAGCGCTTTTTTTATCGCCGGAAACAACAACGGCGAGATGGTCCCCACGCATCATCCAGCGGTGCGAACGGATGGAACGTTTTGCCCGTGTTTCGATGTCCAGAACCAGGTGCCGGCCGCACAGGTGCCGGCCGGAGTATGGCTGGAAGAAGACGGCTTCATTCCTGCATTTGTCACACCGCATAAGTGTTTTTCCTCAGGTAAGGTTGCTGAACGGAGATGTTGAATCTTGTGCCCGGCCAAGGGCGGCACATCCAAAGATGTGATTTTATAGTCTGCCACATAACCACAATTGTTAGTATGGTCGTTGCCGCGGACCAGATCCGCTCCCTCAACAGGTACGAGAAAACCATTCTTCTCGCACTTGAACGCGAGATGAAGCGCTACTCGTGGGTGCCGCTGGAACAGCTGAAGGTCGCGACAAAACTCTCGGAGTCAGAGATCAACTACCGGCTCTCACGCCTGATCGGGTGGGGGATGGTCCGGTTCAATCCCGTTCCCTACGACGGGTATGCACTCGTATTCGGCGGCTACGATACCCTTGCCCTCACAACCCTGACGAGAAAAGGGACCATATCCGCCTTCGGGACCCTGATTGGTGAGGGGAAGGAGTCAGTTGTCTACGATGCCCTCGGTCTCGGACCGGTAGCGATCAAGTTCCATCGCATAGGCCAGCGTTCGTTCAACTCCGTTCGGCTCAACCGCGAATACATGCCCGGGGAAGGGCACTGCCCGTGGCTGATTGCCTCGAAAAAATCCGCGGAGCGGGAGTACCTCGCCCTCAAGATCCTGCACCCTGCTGTCAGTGTGCCCCTGCCCATCGACCAGAACCGGCATACTGTTGTCATGTCGCTCATCAACGGGCAGAACCTGAACCGGTGCCGGCTTGATGAACCAGGCGATGTGCTGGATGAAATTCTCGATAACCTGCAAAAGGCATTCGGTGCCGGTTTAATCCATGCCGATCTTTCCGAGTACAATATCCTGATAGAAGACGGAAAATGCGTTATCATCGACTGGCCGCAGTGGGTGGAGACCACACACCCGAATGCGCAGACAATCCTTGAACGGGACATCGACAATATCCTTGTGTATTTTTGGAGAAAATACCGGGTAACCTATGACAGAACGGATGCGATCCGATGCGTGACCGGCTGAAGGTCTTTGGTATCGATATCATCAAAGGCTCGGTGAGGTCCCGTTCCCGCCGCCCGATGTACGCTCTTGTCCGGATGGACGGCGGGACGATCGAGAGTGAAAGCGAGGTCTCGATGTTCCGCCTGTTCCGGATGCTCACCGATGAACAACCGGATATCCTTGCCGTGGACAGCCTTCAGGAGATAGCGGCTGACCAGCATGAACTCTTCTTCTTCCTGCAGGGACTTCCCCCCCGGACCCGGCTCGTCCAGGTAACCGGCGGAGAACGCAAGGAGACGCTTGGCAAGGTCGCAGCCCGGTACAATATCAGTTTCAACCGCTTCGATCCGTTTGCCGAAGCCCGCACCACCGCACAGGTAGCCTCCCTTGGGGCCGGGGCAGAAGTAATCGCCTTCCTGAACGAGAGTGAAGTGGTGGCAAGCCGCCACCGTTCCCCGGGAAAGGGCGGATGGAGCCAGAACCGGTACGTCCGGAAGATACACGGGGCTGTGCAGCTGAAAGGCCGGGAGATCGAGATGGCGCTTGCTGCTGCAGGTCTCCGGTACGAAAAGAAGGAGACGAAGGCGTTCGGAGGGTGCAGCCGGGTGGCGTTCCGTGTCTTTGCCACCCGTGATCAGGTTCCTGTATCGACCTATCGCGGGGCTGATGTGCAGGTACGGATCAACGGGAAACGACTTGAACGCATACAGTTCCGCCCGCTCTCGATAAAACCCCGGTATCTCATTGTCGGAATCGACCCCGGCACGACAACGGCGGCAGCTGCACTTGATCTCGATGGCAATCTGCTCCACCTCATGAGTTCCCGCCAGATGACCATGTCGGACGTGATAGAATCGCTTTACAAAGTGGGAAAGCCCCTTATTGTCGCAACCGATGTGCAGGACATGCCGTATTCCGTGGAGAAGATAAGACGGGCGTTTTCTGCTATCGCGTTCGTGCCAAAACAGGATGTCAGCGTGGACACAAAAGTGGAGCTGACCTCCCCGTTCGAGTATGCCAACGACCACGAGCGGGATGCTCTCTCGGCTGCGCTGAACGCATACCGCCAGTACCGGCACAAGTTCCAGAACCTCCAGAAACGCATCCCTCCGGGGCATGATCTCGATGAGGTCAGGGCGCGGGTAATCCGCGGCCAGTCCCTCGAGATGGTCCTTACAGATATGAAAGTCCCGGTACGGAAACCGGAGGCAACTGAACCCGCGCCGGTGCCGGCGGAGAGTGGCAGGCACGATGAACGTGTGCGGGTGCTCGACGGTATCGTGAAGCGCCTCCGCACGTTTGTGGCCGAGCTGCAGGAAGAGGTCAAGGCAAAGGAGTACGAGATCCAGCGATTGCAGGCCCGTATCCGCAAGGTCCATTCCACCCGGGATGCTGTCCTTGCAAAAGATGTGGAAATGGTGAAACGGGATGCCGTGATCCAGAGCCTGAAGAAACGGCTCCGCAAAGAGGAACGGTATAACCGGAACCTCGCAAAGCGCCTGACACGGATCAAAAAATTTGCGGAGTTATCAATGGAAGGGGAGGTTGTCCCGGTGAAGGTGATGGATTCCCTGACCAAAGACGGGCTCCGTCGTCTGGAGGAAGACACAGGGATCGACGAGGGCGATACCATCTTCGTGATCCGGACAGACGGCTGGGGACGCAATATCGTCAGGGATCTCGCGGAATTGCGGGTGAATGCAGTGATCGCCGCATCCGGCACCCTTGCCGCTGGTGATCCCCAGATGTTACCGTTGTTCCGGGAGGCGGGCGTCCCCTTGCTCTCTGATGTTGCGGCCGGTGTTCAGGTCAGGGGAAAACAGGGACTTGCGGCGAAAGCGACCCTTGAATCCGCTATCCATGACTGGCAGGGCCAGCAGGAGAAGCACGAACGGGAAAAGAAGACTCAGCTGATCGAGCACATCTTCAAGGAGTACAAGAGCGAACGGGGTAAGGAGGTGCGGAAGGGTGGATGACCGGGAGCTTCTGAAGGTAGTGATGGGGATTGTAGGAAAGGATAAGTGCCTTGATGACTGTGCGGAAATTCCCTGCGGTGAACAGGTTATGGTAGTAACAACCGACATGCTCCACCGTACTACGGATTTTGTCCCGGGGATGACCGACTGGCAGGCCGGCTGGATGAGTGCTGCGGTCACGCTCTCGGATATTGCGAGCATGGGTGCAGCGCCGACATACCTGCTCATCGCGGTCGGACTGGATGACTGGAAGTGCCTTGCCGGAGTGATGCAGGGTGCAAAGGACTGCTGCACAAAATACGGGGCGGAAATCGTCGGGGGGGATATCGACCGGCACAACGAGCTGACGGTCGTGACCACCGGTCTCGGCCTGGTCAGCAGGAGGGATATTGTCAGGAGGAGCGGTGTCTGGCCCGGCGATCTGGTCTGTGTCACCGGGGTTCCCGGGCAGGCGCAGGCATGGCTCGAGGGTTATCGCCAATTCGAAAAAGCACTATTTGAACCGCAGCCCCGGGTTGTGGAAGGGCAACTCCTTGGCAGGGCCGGTGTCAGCGCGATGATGGACGACAGCGACGGGATAGCGCTCTCCCTCTACGACATGATGAGCGTGAACGACTGCGGTTTTTCCATCGACACTGCAAAGCTTCCTCTCCCCGCAGGTATCGCTGCCGCTCAGGCAAGTGAGCTGGCACTGTATGGTGGCGGGGACTACGAGCTGATCTTCACGATCCCACCGGAACGGTATCCGGTAAACGGGGTTTCCTCAACGGTGATTGGAAAGGTTATCCCTGAGAAGACCGTCCTTGTCGACGGAGTCCCGCTGGAGAAACGCGGGTACCAGCACCGGTGGGAGTGACGGGCACGGAACCGGGGTTTCTTAAATACCATAAACAAGAGACAATTCAGTACTGAAAAGTTCGGGCACACGAGATGGAATCCCTGGAAAGCAAACTGGACCGGCTGTCGCATGAGCAGCGGAAGGAGACTGAAGACTTTGTGGACTTCCTTCTCTCGCGGTCAGGGGGGCAGGCAGGTACCCCTCCGGATGCCTCCCGCGATCCCCCTCCGGTCCTGAACGAAGCGCCGCCCCTGCTTTCTTCGATCGAACCGGTGCACATCATGGATACCCGGCCGGTCAGGTTGCAGGATCCTGCCGGGACCGATGAACGGCTGGCAGCCGCCCCTGCAGCAGCAAGTGACGGGACAGATCCCGCTCCGTTCCACGAAATCGGCGGGGGCATCCAGGACCGGTTCACCCACGACTACATGGACTACGGTAAGTACGAACACCCCCCATCACCGGCAACGGACGCGGTGCAGAAGGTCAAGCGGAAGATCATTGCCCGGGAAAAGCAGGAAAAGCCCCGCCATCTTCTCGACTGGGTTGACTGATTCGGCTTTTCCCGATCTCTCAAGAGTCTTCTGCGGATGAATTCTGTGGTTGCGATCGTATATCAGAGAGCAATGCAGTACTAATCTGAAACACACGGGGGGCCCGGGATTTCAGGTCCATCCTCATCAGAGCATGCGTGGGTAATCCAAGGGGATGGAGGGCGTCCTCACCTCCTTATTCACGAACCGGGCATAACTCTCCGGTTACAGATAATGGATACAAAAAAAAGAATGGACCCGGTGCCCGTCAAATCGCGATGGCTCTGCCCTTCGGACCCGGCATGACCTGAAGGTCAGGCAGGAAAG
>JAKLGN010000089.1 GCA_022710665.1 Methanoregula sp.
TTTCCCGCAAGCTGCTTCCGGACTGTGACGCCCATGCCACCCTTGCCGATGAACGCCCGTATTCCCCGCTCAAGCAGGAATCCCGCGAGCTCGTTCAAACGGGCGGAAGTCGTGGGGCCGGCTGCAATGATTTTTTTATCCAGGACAACCGGGCCGCAGTGGTAGATAACTGCACCTTTCGGATCGAACGGGATCCCTTCTTCCTGCATCCGGAGGTGCGCTTCGTCCCGGGCAGTATAGACAATGCCGGAGAGCTCGACATGGTCACCTGCTTTGAGCGCAAGAACTTCATCACCGAGCGGGGTACGGATCTGTACGGGTTTTACCCTCATCGTTTCACCTCCGCCGTGGCATGCCGGTTCGCCCAGCACTGGACGTTCACGGCCACGGGTAATGATGCCGTATGGCAGCCTGCCGCCTTCACCTTCACGGCAAGAGCGGTGAAGTCCCCGCCAAGTCCCATAGGGCCGATACCAAGCCTGTTGACAGAGTCGCAGATCTGCTGCTCGAACCCGGTCATGCTATCCACCGGCAGGAGCAGCGCTTCCTTGGCAAGCGCAGCGGCACTGTCGAAGGTTCCCCCGATCCCTACCCCGAGGAAGACCGGCGGGCAGGGCCTGCCTTCCGCGTACAGCATCGTTTCGACCACGAATCCCTCGATGCCATACACCTGGGAAGGAAGGAGCATCGATATACGGGAGCAATTCTCCGCTCCTGCCCCTTTGGGAAGCACGGTCACGGTGAACCGCTCGCCCGGCTTCACATGGATGGCCGGCATACCGACACTTGTATTATCCCCGGTATTATGCCGTGTGAGGGGGTCCACGACATTCGGCCGGAGCGGCACCTCCTTTGTTGCCCTCCGGACGCCTCCTTCAACAGCGTCATAGAGGTCCTGCGTGAGCGGGACATCGGGAGGAAGGGTGAGGTAGATGACCGGCACACCGGTATCCTGGCACATCGGGATACCATGCATTTCTGCCAGTTCAATATTTTTGAGAATATGCTCAAACTCGCCGCGGGCAACGGGACTTGTCTCGGCAGCGGCTGCTTTTCTGATGACCCGCAGCACATCCGGCGGGAGGTGGGTGACTGCTTTCCGGTACGCCTGGAAGGTGGCGTCCGTAAGAGCGGATAAGAGGGGATCCTGAGCCGGTCTCTTCATTCATGTATACTGAGGAATGAAAGGTAAATATACCTCTGCGATGGCAGGGCCATGATATGAACGGGGGAAGATGCGAAATATCCGGTACGGTAAAAAAAATAATAAAATCCAAAAAAAATTTACTTCTTGCCGCCCTTTGCATGGGCGCCTTTCTTATCTTCAGCCTTGGCGGGTGCTGCTTCCTTGCCACCCTTTGCTGCCGGGGCTGCACCCTTCGCGGGTGCCGCTGCTCCCTTTGCTGCCGGGGCTGCACCTTTGGCTTCCTTGCCGCCCTTCGCGGGTGCCGCTCCCTTTGCGGGCTCAGCAGCAGCTTCCGCTGCCTCTTCGGCAACAACCGGTGCTGCAACAACCCGCTCACCGACAAGCTTCGGTGCTGCAATGATCCTGCCGCTGACCTTGATCGTACTGACCTTGAGCCGTGACGGAGTCGGGAGCTTGTGACCGCTGTGCCGGAGTGCATCCTTGATCTTTTCCAGATATTGGGGGGTGGAATAGACCGTCATGATCTTCTGGCCGGGTTCCACCCGGGCAGCCGTCCCGACAGCCTTGCCAAACGCGAGGCGCATGCCTTCCGAGACACGGTCGGCACCGGCTCCGGTTGCCTGCTTGTTCTCGCGCAGGACATGATGAGGGAAAACGCGTACCTTGAAATGGAAGTTTGACCTGCCCACATCCTTCATCAGCCGCCTGTTGGCGGTGATACGGGCAGCCTCAAGGGAACTGTGCCGGATCTGGCAGGCTTCATCTACGAGAAGATCTACTTCGGTCGGGAACTCCTGGGAGAGGTTCCCCATCTCGAACTGTACAATCTTGTTGCCGGGAACACCGCCCATATATTCGCGCCGGGTATAGGCTTTTTTGGAAATGTCCCTGTACATCTTTGCCGGTTTTCTGACCATCGCGTTCTACTCCTGTGGATATCATTAAAAGCGGGCAGAAATATCAGGTATTTTTACCGATATTGATGCCGGTACGCTTCACAAACTGCTTTAATAAAATGGAGATGCGGCGTATTAAACCTTACTGGATTGAGCAGTTCAGGTTGATAAGGTCAAGGACCTCGCGCCGGACCTGCGCAAATGCCGGGCTCGTACGGTCACGGGGCCGGGACAGATCCACGGGAAAGACCTGACAAATCCGGCCTGGCCGGGGTGTGAGGACGATAATCCTGTCAGAGAGAAAGACCGCTTCGTCAACGCTGTGGGTTATGAAAACCACTGTCTTTTTCGTTGCTTCCCAGATCTCGAGGAGCTCCTTCTGGAGCATGTTCCTTGTCTGGGCATCAAGCGCCCCGAATGGTTCGTCCATGAGGAGCAGTACCGGATCGAGCGCCAGTGCCCGGGCTACCGCCACCCGCTGCCTCATCCCGCCCGAGAGTTCTGAAGGATAACTGTCCCGGAACTGGGTGAGGTTGACGAGTTTAAGGTAACGTTCCGCCAGACGATACCGGTCGTCCTTCGTCATTCCCTGCATCTCGAGGCCGAACGCGATGTTGTCAATCACCGACCGCCACGGGAACAGGGAATATTCCTGAAAGACCATCCCTACTCTTGCGTCTGTCCCTTTCATTTTTTCGCCATCAAGAACAATAGAGCCCGACTCCGCAGAATCAAGGCCGGCGATCATGCGCAGGAGCGTGGTCTTGCCGCAACCGGAGGAGCCAAGAATGCAGACAAACTCCTTGTCCTGAACCTCGAGACTGATATTGTCGAGAACCACGAGGCTGGAGCCATCCTCGCGGGGAAAGGCCTTGCTGAGGTTGCGGATCTCCAGCTTGCCCATCACGCCACCTCCCCGGTCCGCCATTTCAGGAACCGCCCTTCAATGTAATACCGGAATATCATGTCGATAACAAGGCCTATCAGGCCAAGGAGGATCATGTACACGACCACGGAGTCCATCTGGTGGAGATCATAGAAGAACCAGAGGTCCTTGCCCAGGCCGTTGTTGGAGACCCCGAAGAGTTCCGCGGCAACGAGACACATCCACCCGACGCCGGTAGCAATCCGGATCCCGGAGATCACGGAGGGCAGGGCGGCGGGAAACGCGATGTACCGTATCTGGTCACGGGTCCGCGTGCACCCGAGCATCCTGCCCGCCTCAACAAAGATCCGCGAGACGCCCCGGAAGCCGGTGTAGGTGTTGATCAGGATCGGGAAGACCGCCCCCATAAAGATGACAAACCCGGCAGAGACCGGCGTGAACCCGAACCAGATGATCGCAAACGGGATCCAGGCAAGGGGGGGAATCGGCCGGAGGATCTCTATGATCGGATTGAGGAATGCATCCATCCGGCTGTTCCAGCCCATGACAATCCCGATCGGGATGCCGATCAAAAGAGCCCCGCCGAGGCCGATGGCAAAGTGAATCAGGCTTACCCTGAAATCGCTCAGGAGGACCCCTTTCTGCAGGAGAGCGATGAACGCAAAGAAGACGTCCACCGGGCCCGGCAACAGGAACCTGTTTCTGATAAGGAAGATGGCATAGCAATGCCAGGCGATCAGGGTGAGAATGATGGCAAGAATGCCCGGCCAGTGATCCTTCACCCGTTGTACTTTGCCTGCGATGGTACTCACCTCATCCATTATCTTGTCTGTACGGGACCCTGTTTCGGACAGAGCAGTTTACCAGTATAGTACCCGTGCATAAGAGCAAAAAAGGTTGGGGAACCTTCCCTCAGCTCTTCTGGTAGAAGGTGAGATCGAAGATCTCTTCTTTGGTGAGAGGTTTTTTTATGTAGCCGAGGTTGTACTGGATCGTCGCGTAATCGAGGACCGGACTGACGATGACATTCGGGTCTGACGCCCAGTCCCCGTCCCATTCGGAAAGCGAAGCCTTCACATCAGTTACATTTGCACTGGTCTTCTTTGCATAGATCTCTGCGGCTTCGTCACGGTTCAGCTTGTTCCAGGCAACAGCTCTGTCATTGGTAGCGATGATCTGCCGGACAATCTCCGGGTGCTCGCGGATCAGTTTGCCGCTGACTACGAGAACACAGCAGGTATGGTTCGGGTACATCTCACCGGAATGGACAACGATCTTTCCCTTCCCCTGGTTCACGACAGTGCTGGGGGAGGGAGTTGGCAGGAAAATACCTTCAACTTTCCCGGCAATGATGGCCGTGACAGCGTCACCCGGGGCCATACCCTTGATAAAGACGTCCTTGTCGGGGGTGAGGTTGTTCCTGGTGAGCCAGTCTTTCAGAACCGTGTCCTGGATGCTGCCGGCCGGGAAGGTTGCAATGGTGGTGCCCTTCAGACTTTGCGGTCCCGTATAGTCAAGGTCGTTCCTCACGACAAGATCGGATCCCTGCGTGTTGACGCCGGCAACGATCCTGGCGTCAAGGCCGGTCGCGAGCGCTGTCAGGACCGGGGCTGCGCCGACGTAGGCAACATCGAGTTCCCCGGCCTGCATGGCCGCCATCTCGGGCGGTCCGCTCGGGAACACCTTGTCGGAGACATTGCCGACACCCAGCGGGGCAAGGTCCTGCTGCCACCAGCCCTTCTCCATGGCCGTGATCTCCGCCATCTGGTGAGTGCTGGGCTGGTATCCTATCCGGAGGTCTTTCACGGGTGCCGCCGTTGTGGGGGTTGTACCCGAAGGCTGGGTGCAGCCGGCTGTGAGCAGTAAGAGGGCAATGGCGATCAGCGCGATTGCCTCAATCCTCATCGGTTTCATGAGCTTATTGTTGCCGGTCAATCATAAAAAAGTGCTTTTAGGGGGCAATTTTTCTCCATTATTGTATCAATAGTTGGGATAAAATTCTCCAAAAATAGATAATTTTGTGTATAATTGTCCACATCCGCCAGCCTGCCCCGGCATTATTTCAGGACAAAAAGAAACATTTTTTAAAAAATTAACCTGATTGTATCAACAATATGGTGCAGACCGATCCTATTGACCGCCTCATGCGCGCCGCGCTCACTTCGGACGAGGAGTTTGTTCTCGCCCTCGACAACCTCTTGCGCCGCGACCTCCGGATCAGTATCCGGGAGTTATCAGATGCAAGCGGGATAGCCCAGAGTTCATTATACAAGATCCTCCACGGGAAACGATCTCCCAACCTCTCCACTTTACGGGCGATCATCCGGGCGATGCGGAGGTTCTATCGTTCCGGGGAAGGAGAATTTATCGGACTTATCGCCGCCCGCCCGGTTCTCGAGACGATTGAGGAGAGAACGGCTGATGTCGATGCCCGGCGGGTCAAGGTGCGGGAGTACCCGGTCCACACCATGGAAGACGCTATTGTCTCGGCTGTGCGGGCAGAACATGAAGGGGCGGTTGCGATAGTCTGTGCCCCCATTGTCTCGAGTATCATCGAGCAGCTCGTTCATATTCCCGTTGCAACCATCATCCCCCGCGAATCGGTCCAGCGGGCGATCG
>JAKLGN010000009.1 GCA_022710665.1 Methanoregula sp.
ACAAGGCAGCAGAAGGAGTACTCATCCGAAAAAAACTTTGAGGGAGATCGATCAGGATTATGGCAATTATCAGGGCAATGAAACTGAGTAGTACGGATTTCAGAATCGGACTCTTTGCCGGAATCTTATCAAAATAACGAAGCAGGATATAACTGACACAGAATCCGATAATCATACCCATGGGTAAAGAGGCAACCCAGACGGTTTGAATGCTCCAGCCTGAATAAGCAGATCTATACTCCGCAGCGAGGGGAAGCAGGGAAGTTGCGATGGTGGTTGCCCAGAATACCAATCCTCCCCCTGTAGTCAGTATGAACAGCATCTTTGAGAGGGTGGCAGGGGCTGCTTTTGGTATCTGGTTTGTCATTTGGGATTTCCAGTAATCTATCAAATTTTATTCTTGTGTTCTGCCGTTATCACGATATCTCCTTTCCGGAAGCCCCGTTGGCGTTCATTCATGGCTGAAAAGTCCCTCCACCCATGCCCGGTTCGCCCGGAGGGCACAGCCCCCTTTGGTCTCGGCAAGGACTTCCGGTGTCTCGCGGAGCCGGCCAAGCAGCCGGGAACGGAGCGCTTCCGCAAGCGGGACGTCAGTAAGATTCGCGTCCGAGTACGGGGCCGCAGGGCAGGGCTCAAGGCCACCAGACGGGTTCACGTGCACGAAGCCCCGGCCCGCTGCAAGGCACCCGCCGTACGTATCCTCATCGCCAGGGAAACCGATGAAGAGCGCCGGGAAATTATGGTTGAAGTCCGCGAGCACGACCTGCAGGGTCTTCTTCTGCTCATGTGTCAGAATTAGGGCGTTTGTCCCGTTCTGCATCGGCACATACTCGACGTACGTAAAGACCCGGACACCTGCCTTTCGCATCTCCTGCACAAAAGCATGATCCGTGACGCGGGCGAAGTTCTCCTTTGTTGTCGTGACCGAGCAGCCGAAGAAGACGCCGCGTGCCTTCAGCCGGGCGGCAACGGCGAGGAGCCGGTCGAAGACACCACGCCCCCGGCGGGCGTCGGTCTCCTCGCGGAACCCCTCGAAGCTGATGACCGGCACGATGTTGTGGCACGCTGCGATCGCCGTGGCCGTTGTCTCGTCGATCAACAGGCCGTTGGAAAAGACCGGGAAGAGGATGCTGGGATGGGCCCGTGCGAGCGCGAGGATCTCCTCCTTGCGGACGAGGGGTTCGCCCCCCGCGATAACGATGACCGAGACGCCGAGTTCCGCGGCCTGGCTGACTGCGGATGCAAGAACTGACGGGCTCATCTCTGCCGCAGGTTTCTCCTCCCGGCCGTGCATGTAGCAGCCGGCACACGTGAGGTTGCAGCGTGAGGTGATGCTGAGGATCATGACCGGCGGGACGAGAAGGCCCTGCTGCTCAAGCCGCTTCCGGATCACCGCCGCCTTCTTCTGGTAATGGAGGATGACCGAGCCGGTGATGAAGAGAGCCGGGTCCTGCCCGATGATACGGACTGCCTGGGCTATCGTCTCGCCGATGGTCTGGTTGAACGTGTCCCGGTACCGGTTGTCCGGTACCGGGAATCCAGCCTGCCTGTTTGTCATGCGGTACTCCTTCCGCGACCGCGGGAAAGGGATACGATCGCCACGCCGGCAAGTGCCGCGAAAAAGGTGATGAAACTGATAGCCGAAAAGAGGAACTTGACGGCATACATGATACTGACAAACCATGCAACGAAATCGAGCCGGGCAGGGTAGGTAAGGAGGAGAGTGATGACCCCCGCGTTCTCAGCGTAGTCCGCGGCTGCTGCGAGCACCGGCGCAAGGTTCAGCAGGAGCCAGGGGCTGCCCTCCGGCAGCAGGCGGGAAAGCCCCCACGAGATCCCGAGTGCAAGGAAGAGACCATACGTGAACGGGAAGACGAGGTCGAGCGGCACGATGTGGGTCAGGTCAAACGCCCGGCCGGACCGCCCGAGAGCATCAAGTACTGCATAGACTTGCGAAGGGCTTGTGGTGAAGGTCATGTCAAGTATTGTCGCTCCTCCCGTGATCTCGTGCAATTGTGCGAGCCCGAACGGCTTTCCGTTGATGAGGGCTGCGGCAATCAGCCAGAGACCCATGGTTGCAAGCACTGCTTTTCCGGTTGCCATCCCGCGGATGGCACCGGATAACCGGCAGGCAGGGCAGCCATTCCTGCGACATAAATCCGTCATGAACCGCCCCGCTGGGCTTTCATGTCTTCAACCGTCAGGTCCGGGTGCAGGTACCTTCCCCGTCCTTTCGTTCCCTTCATTGTGTTCAGCTGGATCGCCTCGGCCGGGCAGAAGTGGAGGCAGGCGCAGCAGAGCTCGCAGGTATGGTGCCAGGACGGCCTCTCCTTTACCATCGTGATGTTTCCTACCGGGCAGACCTTTGCGCAGGTACCGCAGGCTGTGCAGGTGTCCTCGACAGCGAATGAGTTGTCCATGGTATGGACATTTTTGATAAACGGCGGGTAGAGGAGGCATCTCATCAGGGATGATACGGGGGAGATGCCGGGCGGTACGGTGATTCCCTGGTCGATGGTCTGTGCAATGATGGCAAATTGTCGGTCTGCCGCTTTCAGGATTGCATCCTTCTTTCCTCCTTCCGGAGGCCGCCCGACCGGAGGAAAATTCCCGGGCATCTTCACGGCAAAGGCTGCATCGAGTTTCCTGCCCTGCCCCTTCTGGAAGATCCCGTTCAGCTGGTGGAGAGCCGATACTCCCGTTCCTCCCATGGTGACGATAGCAAAGGTATAGCCTGCCCGGGACAGGTTGAGCCGTTCCGCAAATTCAGCCATTATGCGGGGGACACCGGCATCATACACGGGACTGACGATCCCGACACGGTCTGAGGCCGGGACAACCCGTTCCGGCCTCTGTACCAGCGATGCAACCGGCACCAGTTCGGTGTTTCCCAGCGCTGCTGCGATCTTCCTTGCAGCAGCGAGGGAGTTGCCGGTGCCGGTGAAGTAGTAGATGATCGTCTTCATGGTTCTTTTTCCCCATGGAGTTTCAGTTCGGCAACAGTAATATCCGGGTTCCGGTACCGCACCCGTTTTTCCGTCCTTGCACCTGCCTGGATGGCCTGCACCGGGCAGTTATGGATGCACCCGCAGCAGAGTTCACAATGGTGTTTCCAGACAGGTTTACCATCGATCATTTCAATATTATCGGCCGGGCAGACTGCTGCACACGTCCTGCAGGAAGTGCACTGGTCATTCACCGTGAATTTTTTGTCATCAGTATGGACATGGGAGGCGAACCACGGGTAGATCAGGGTATACAGCACGCGAGATACAAGCGAAGAGGGCAATTTGCCGCTCTCGCACCTGCTGACCGGTCCGGTTATAACAGCGATCTCTGCGTCTGCCCTTGCGAGGATCTCTTTTTGTTCTTTTCCTTTCGGGGATTCATACATCAGGATATAATTACCGGGCATGGCGACGCCGAATCCTGCATCAAGTCCCCGTCCCTGCCGCTTCCGGATGAGAGAGTCGAGCTGCCGGAGCGCTGCGGACTCCCCGCCCCCGCCATGGGTGATAACGGCAAAGACATACTTACCAGCACCAGCATCCAGACGTCCTGCAAATTCAGCCACCATCACGGGCAGGCCGGAAAAATAGACCGGGCACACAATCCCAATCCGTTCTGCAGGGGGAAGGATAACCCCGGTCGTCTTCTGCAGTGAAGCTACCGGGACCAGCTCGCAGTTCCCCAGGGTGGCAGCGATCTTCTTTGCAGCCGCGAGCGAGTTGCCGGTGCCGCTGAAGTAGTAAATGATCGTCTTCACGGAATACTCCCCGCTGCCTGTATCGCAGATATCATCGCGCTGATCCGGTCCCGGTCCGTTATAGCATGTCTGTCGAACACGAATTCGCTGCGGACCGTCACACCTTTTGACGCAAGGGCGTTCTTTATAATCGGCAGAGTCTCCCCCCCGTCTTTCCCGCAGGTTGCAAAGATCACCGCTGTTTTACCCCTGCAGCCTTCGAGCGCTGCAACCGCTGCATTGATCGCAGGCGTTGCCCTTCCTGCCCAGACCGGGGTGCCGATGACGATGACATCAGCGGCTGCAACATCGACCGTTTCCGGTTCGATGGGATCGCACATGCCCTTCATTGCCCGGTAACAGCCAAGGGTGTACGCCGTAAGCCGGGAATAGTCACGGGTCAATTTCACTTCAACGAGGTCTCCCCCGAAGGCTGCGTGGACGTTCTCAGCCACGCTCCGGGTGTTCCCGGAATAGGAGTGGTAAATAATAATGGTCTTCATGATTTCACATCACGTTCATCCTATTGATCTCCTGGTTTTTTTTATCAACGAACGACCTCACGGGGTCTGAGCCCAGGATCTGCCGGAGCAGTTCGCCCCCGGCATCCGGGTTCTTCGTGTCCTGTGCATCCAGCGAGATCTCTGCCATGATCCTGACTCCGCGCTCTGATAACGCTTTACTGAGTATGGGCAGGGCTTCCCCGGGCTGGTTGGAGCAGGTCGAAAAGATCACGGCCATCTTTCCCTCGCAGCCTTTGAGCGCCCGGACCGCTGCATTGATTGCCGGCGACGGCTTCCATGCCCAGACCGGTGTTCCGATGATCAGGAAATCGTAGCCCGAGACATCGATCACCTCCGGCTCGATTGGGTCGCAGGCCTCCTTCCGCGAGTGCAGGACACCCGTTGTGTAGACAGAGAACGAGGAATACGGGTTCTTTGTCTTCACCTCGATGAGATCGCACCCGCTGGCATTCCCTATGCCCTCAGCAACGCCCCTTGTTATGCCGGAGTACGAGTAGAATATCACACAGGCCCTGATAACGCGGTCGCGGGTAGTCCTCCGGAGCATCTCCCGGTTGCAGTTTGCCATCACGGTCGAATGCAAAAGCTCAAAATGTTTTTTGAACTCCACCACCCGGTCGCGGTTGACAGTGTAAAAGATGTAGAACCCTTCGCGGCGGGACTCTACGAGCCCCTCGGCCTTGAGCGTTTTTAAGTGCTGTGAGACCGCGGGCTGGGAAACTTTCAGCCGGGCCGCAAGTTCGGAGACGCCAAGCGTCCCGCTCGTGTCGGTTGACAGAAGGAAGACTATCTGGAGCCTAGTCAAGTCGCCGAGAGCCTTAAACGTTGAGGCCATCTGCGGGACGATCTCACAGAGTTTGGTACATACTTCACATTTGTTGCAGGGCTCCATGGAATTCTGTATAAGTGTTTGCTTATACACTTATATGTTTTGTGTGGAGCCTTTCCCAGGATTCGTCCCGAAGCCCGAAAAGGGAAGCAGAGGTTATTTCTTGACAATGAGCTTGTGCGCAGCCTTGTCAACCTTGTACGATTTTGGTTTGTCGAGAAGGTCCAGCGCGTTGATCTTCATGTCGATGAGTTCCTGGTAATTGAATGACTCGTACTTCTTCTCGCCTTTCTCTTCCCAGAAAACGACAATGCCGTTCTCCATCTTTTTGCTGCTGATGATGTCATGCATACAGTCCGATTGGAGAGCGAGGTAATGAACGTTACGACCGGAACAAAACGTGAGACTGAAAATTCCGGAAAATTGTGCCCGATCCGGCCACCGGGATCCAGAAAACGTTCACGAAATACTGTGATTCTAGGTTTTTTACTCTCTCAATTATTTGGATGAACGCCACCGCACCTGAAAGGGGCGCCACCGCGGGGGGGTCATTACCAGGAGCATTTGTAATACACGGGACTGCCCCACCATGCCTCGAAGAGGCCCTGAGGCAGGGAGCCCTAATATATGCGATTTTCATTGTTCCGGTGTGAATTTAAAAAATTCACGTCCGTTTCTAAAGTGCAAATTCAATAAAACAGAGGGTGATTTCCCGGATTTATTGGTAAAAAAACTTACAGGAAAAACCGACAAAATTTTTAAAAAATTATTTTCCCGAAATTCTTCTTGGTAAATTTCATTAACCACCCCACTGCAGCAGGAATCCCCGCCTTAACCACCAACGTCGCAAGAGCTATTCTCCGACGGCAAACCCGCCTCACAGCATGCCTGCATTGCCAAAATAGGCTTAAATTGAGCCGCATATAATCCCCTCCGGACCCCCGTATTGCGTTTTAGAGAGCCTTTTTTTTAGACACCTGCCATTTGTCCAGATCCCTTGTCAAAATGGAAAATCAACCCAGATCATAAAAACGGCGGAATGAACTCCGTTTGCAGAAACAACACCATATAGACTGCCGATGGAATCCGGGCGTTTTTCAGGGTTTTTTAAAAATGCCCCTTTTGGCAAACCGGGCATTATAAGCGGAGATCAGGGTCGCAGACCCCATATTGGCATACTCTCCGGATCCAGGGTGTGGCGGTATTCCCGGTGATGAACAGGAAGGATTCGGTAGGAAAAACTGAAGAAAAACAGTAATTACTGTGAAATGTTAAGAGCCGTTCTGGAATAATTTTTTATTTTCTCGTGAACCGGTAAATAATTTAAAAAAATATTTCCGGAACATTTTCCAGAAAAATCTAACCGGTTCTGGAATTTTCTTTCAGAAAACCCGGCCCGGAAATAAATGGGAACATTTTTCACTATATGTGAACAAACCGCAGAAAAAAGGAAACCGTTATCGGGTGCAATACCTGATGACTTCTGACGGACTTTGATCGAGGCAATAAAAAATTACAGGGCCATGATAACAAAAAACAACGGTTGGCAAAGGCAGCCGGTATAACCATCAGACCGTTCCATAAAACGGATCTGGACTTTCTAGTATCCCGGCAACTGTCGTTATATGTATCGGAATACGGGTTAACCTCTGAAATCTGGAAATCATACCTGACTGGCGGAGTCCATAATTTTGTACACAATTATGACAGCAAAAGGGACTGTATGTATATTCTTGAAAATTACGGCGTCCCATCAGGGTGTATCGCCATCAAGCATGTAGACGGGGCAACTGCACAATTACGGTTTTATTTCCTCGAACCGGAACTGAGGGAACAGGGTGCAGGACGTAAACTCATGGATCTGGTGATCGATTTTTGCAGGGAAAAAAAGTATCAACACGTGGTTTTATGGACGTTCAGCACCCTCGCAGCTGCACGGCATCTGTATGCCAGCAGGGGTTTTCAGATTATTGATACGCATGTTAATAACGAATGGGGCAACCGGTCCTTGAAGAACACTGGATATTGAAGTTGTAAAGGTTTTTTTGAATTCGGGAAGGGAAATAACCGGCCCGGAAAAAATCATTTTTTGTTGGATTTCGGAATCATCAAAAAAAAGCGAACAGTCTTTTTTTTTACCGTCATCCCTACGATACCAAACGCCCAAAACGCCGGTCAGGTTTTACGCTACGCGATTACCTTGATCAGGCACTCCCATTATCAGGGATCCTGCCCCTCCATGACTCGAAGTACCTGTTGGTTCTTCTCGCGTCTCATCCCTTTGGAATTCACCGCCCACAGAGACCCTGATGCGGGGTTCATTGGAAAAAAGTATCGTAGGGGTATTTTCACACCGGCTTGTAGTGACCCCACTTTCCAAGGGCTTCCCTGAGCTCATTTGTCTTCTTTGCCTTCTCCTCAAGCGTGATTCCCTCCTGCCATGCTTCAATCGCCTGCATGGTTGCTTTTGCACCGGCCCGGGTGCCTTTCGGGTGCCCGTGAATACCGCCGGATACCAGAAGGATCATTTCAGTTCCATAGATATCCATCACCTCCGGAACCAGCCCGGGATGCAAACCCCCTGACGAAACCGGGAAGGCGGATTTGATCGTTCCCCAGTCCTGGTCGAGCAGCATACCATCAACGGCTTTCGTCTTCTTCTCCCGAAGCAGGTCAGCAAGCGCTACCGATTCCCGCCTTGAACCGGTCAGCTTTCCGACAGCGGTCCCGGTATGGATCTGGGAGACCCCGATAAGACGCATCAGCTTGGCAAGGAACTGCATTGTGATACCATGCTTCCGGTTCCGGGTGAAGGTCGCATGCATGGCCCGGTGGGCATGGATCGCCAGGCCGAGATCGGAACAGTAGTCCCTCATCGTCATGACACCTGCGGTCCCGGCAACAACCACATCGATCATCGCGTAGTTCCAGCCGTTTTCGGCGAGCAGATCTGCCCGTTTTTTCATTGTCTCCACATCGGCTGTAATGTTGAGGAACGCGGATTTCTTTTCCCCGGTCTCTTTCTCGGCCTTTTGACGGAGTTTTGTCAGGTATTTCACACGGTCTTCAAAGCGGTTGAACGATACGGAGGTGAGGTTCTCATCGTCCTTGACGAAATCGAACCCCCCCATCCATGTCTCATACCCGACTTCCGCATGCTCCTTTGCCGAAAAGCCAATCTTGGGTTTTGGCACAGCACCGGTCAGGGGCCGTCCATGGACTCCCATCATCTTCCGTATGCCGTTGTTGCCGAAATGCGGGCCCCTGAATTTTTTCAGGTATGAACGGGGCAGGGAGGCATCGATCAGACGGAGGTTTTTCAAGGCTTTCATGCCAAAGATGTTGCCCCCGATTCCGCTCATCAGCTGGACCGCATTACCTTCCTCCCAGAGTTCGAGAGGATATGCGATCTTCGCTACATTACCCTCAATATCGAACGCTGTCGCCTGGAGGGCCTTCATCCGCGGGGGCATGGTGAAGAGGGTTGTCCATGTGCCGGTTGAACTCTCAGAAGCAATACGTCCCACAGCCTCTTTCCCGCTGACACCTGCGGCGGGTTCAAAATAGAAAAGGCAAACAAGATCGTCTTTTTCCGGCTCATAGTCCAGATTTACAAATTCCTTGTACCAGTCAATAGCCATATGCGTTCCTGTACATCCAAGGTAGTGCCGGTTAAAAAAGGTGAGGATGATGATTCCGGTCAGAGAGTGTAGGATACTGATAAATTCCAGTTGATTTTTTTTTTGCCGCTGCGCCTGCCAGTCAGCAGGATAGGAATCCCCGGAAGCAAAGGAAACCATATTCAACTGTTTATAGTTGTTTCATTTTGGATTTCACACCGGCATAATACAGGATACCGTATCCACCCGGAAAAGTATAAAAAAAAAGGCTCTTGAAAAAGCCTCTTTTTCTCTCAATGATCGCCCCCCTTGCGTAATCTCTTCCCCATCGGGGGCTCTTTGAGCATTGCAACAGGATTGTCCTCTTTTATCTCGGATTACGTAAAAAACCTAATCGGGAGATTATCGCAATGCGTGGCTGCCACAGCGGCGGGACCAGGATTTGAGTAAAAAGCCACCGGGAGCGTCTGTCCGATGATTTCCCATAAAACCTCCACGATGCCTGCGTCCACAGGAACACAGGATATTACCCTAGTAAATTGCATTGAACATATGTGATTTTTCAGTTTTTTCACGTTCTCAATTATCGTCAAGACCTGAAGTTTGATACAAACCTTTACTGAGTTAACCGATTTACCATTCTCTTTTACAAAACCAACCCTCCATTATCCAGTTTAATGTTACAATTTGTCATAGATTCGATATTCTTGACCATATTTGCGATCAACGCCACCGCCCCTTGGCGGGGCGCTCCTGCGGCGGATCAATAACCTTGAGCGTACAAAAAAACACGGAACTGCGCCGCCGTGTCCCGCGAAAAGCCCTGATGAGGGGAGCCATCATAGCTGCAATGTTCATCGTTATGGTGAACCATCCATTCATACCGGTTTCTGCAGGAGCGAAAAAAAGGAATACCAGAAAAGGGAGCATGGTTCTGCATTCGGAAACCAGACGGGATGACCACTTTGTTATTCAATGGGGGTATTTTTTGGCCTGATCGTTCTGTCCGGAGCGTTGGAGATGACCATCCAGACAAACCGCTCATTCTATCGGATTAAAAGGCATACATTCCATGATGGCCGTCGATTCCGTACCGGTTGTCCTCGTGCACGGCTGGAACAGTCATAACGGCGTCTGGAATCGGCTAATTCCCCGGCTCAGGGCTGCCCATATCCCGTACAGCAGGTTCAGCCACGCAGGTATGGCGGGCAAAACCCTCCCGGATATTGCGGGGGCGCTCAAGGACCATATCCAATACTACCGCATCGAGACGGATTATAACGGGCCGGTGGATATCCTCTCCCACTCACTCGGGACCTGTATCTCCCGGTATTTCCTTGAAGTGATGGACATATCGGAACCACGGGAACACGTCCGCCAGTTGATCGGGCTCGGTCCACCCAACAACGGGTCTGCGCTGGCGGAGCTGTTCCATGATCCCGAACAGGGAGCAACCATCATCAACCGCCTCACGGGCATCTTCGTCCCGAAAGGATTTGATCCTGAAAAAGACACAATCGTCCAGGACGTAAGACCGGAGAGCAGGGTCATGGCCGAACTCCGCTCTGCCGGGATACGTCAGGATATTCTCTACCGCGTAATCGTAACGGCAAATCCTGACGGGATACCGGGTTTTTTCCCCATGTTTGCCGGCAAGACCTGGGAGAGGGGAGACGATGGCAGGTTCAGGCTCACGCTCAACGGTGACGGGGTGATCCCGCACTGCGAATCCAGACTTCCCGGCATCTCACTCGATATCATCGCCCCCCGCAATGAGAAATCCGGCCAGTACCCGCAGCCTGATCTCTATTGCCATATCAACCTGCCAAAGAATCCGGCCGTCATCGACCGTATCATGCACTACCTTTCTGCCACATGATAAGTACCTGCAGCAACAGCTCCCGCACTGTGCGGGGGTTGGGATCGGAATACACTTTTACTGTCCCGGTACAGAAATTTTCCCCTCTGATCACGGTGATGGATGAGAGTTATCTCACGACAGAGACCTTAAAAGACGGTCAAAATGAAGATCCGACTGCATGATAAGGTTCAATCCCGCTGAAGGACGCGGCAGGACAGAGGTATACGTGGCTGTTATATCACGGTATACCAGAAGATGTACCATCCCAGGATTGCAGTAATGATGGCTGAACAGGCAAGGATAAGGACGGCTGTTGTTAATTTATCATGGATCTGCATCATGGTCCAGTCCCGCTTCTGTTTATTTGTAAAAAACCCGATACACAACCCGATGCCGGTTCCTGCCAGTATGCCAAGGGAAACGATCATCAGGAAGTCCAGCAGGGTCGTGGTCATGCAGATGCTCCAGTCCGGGTTTCCCGCGATCGGATATAAAATGTTGCAGCAGCCAGAAAAATGTCCCGGTCCCGGCTGTCACTGATTTCGGTGATGGCGGTATACAACACCAAGGAGGATAATAAAAAAGGCTCCGGCTAATCCCGGGATAAAGCCGGCAGCACGGGTTGTTGTGAGCGAGACAGGGACCGGTTCAAGGGAGACATCGAAAGAACTGACCCGGCCTGCATCGATCCTGATCTGGCGAACGGCAGGGACATACCCGTTTTTTTCCAGGAGGATCGTGTGGTTGTCTGCGGAAATGTTCTTCAGGACAACAGGCGAGAGGCCGGCCTCATTCCCGTCCAGCACGACACGGGCACCGGTCGGAGTGGAATTGACCAGAAGCGTTCCGGCATCCGAAAGAAGGGTTGCATTTACTTCAGCTATTGTTCCCTGATTCACCGGGACCTCGATAGCTACTTCCCTGAACCCGAACCGGGAAAAGGTGACGGCGTATTTGCCAGGGGAAAGACCGGTGATCCTGAGGGGAGTTTTTCCGCGATACTCACCATTGACCATGAGCGATGCCCCATCCGGGACTGACTGCAGGTTCATGCCGCCGGGCTGGACCGGTGTGTCAACGCTGACATACGGTTTTCCGAGGGTAACAGAGAGCGTCCGGTAGTCAGCCCAGGCAAGACGGGAGCGATCATTCGGGCCACTGACAATCCAGACAGTATAGGTCCCTTCATCAAGCCGACCACCAATAGATCCCGTATGCCAGGTGTAACTCCAGTGGTCCTCCCCGTCAACGCTGACTCTGGTAAAGCCACCCTGGTCTGCCCTCCGGGAAATATCATGCAGTGCCACGCCATTAACGGGAAGGTTCGGCCCGGTCAGGAAAAGATACACGTACGGCCCGGAGGTGGCATACCCAAAAAGAGGTATATCGTCACCCATGGATACCTGAATGTTCGGGGAAGCAATAGCTGAACCGGCGAGGAAGAGAATACCGGCGATGAGCAGGGTTGTCATGAGGGGGATTCGGGAGGAGACCATATGTTCAGGCAGGTAGTTTGATCCTTAACGTACTTGGATGTTACGCTGTTTTTTTAGCATATGGGATGATGTTGTCGTTATTAAACAATAGCCTCTTTTTTTAAGATCATGTTATCTTTTTTCCTGATATTTCACCATTGGACTGAAAAGTTTATTGGAGAAAGAAGACGGTAGAATGCCGGGGCTTTCTTCGATCTCCCGTTCCCGATTCAGGAATTCTGATCTCCATCTCAGATCCCTGTTTTTTGAACTTTTTCGAAACACCTATCATCTGTACATTATGCGGTCCATCACAACCAGCGCGTGATCAGTATATGACAATGTCGCAATGTGACGTTTTTTTCCCTCTGCGGGTTGGTTGAGGAGTGCACCGATAAAAATATATTTGTAAAAATAATACGCAATATGGTGGATGTGATGCATGAAACCCCAGCACGTGATGTACTTTACTGAGAAAGAAAAAGAATTTGTCAGTCTGCTTATTGCAACAGGTACAAGGAAAAATGTTGCCCAGGTACTGGTCTTCCTCGCAAACGTACCGAATGCAACTTCCCGCGATATCGAGCGGGGGACAGATCTCCGCCAGCCGGAAGTCAGTCTTGCCATGCATTTCCTGATTTCAAAGGACTGGATAAAAATCAAAGAAAACAAGGCGGAGGGAAAAGGCCGGCCGGTGAAGATCTACGCCCTGTCAAAACCTATCGAAAAGATCATGAACAGCATAGAGAAAGACAAGAAGGATCAGGCAAAGCAACAGCTGGCACGCGTACAGAAACTTCGGGAATATATCACGTGACGGTAGAAAAATATCCGGAATTCTCTTTCTTTTAGCGGGGGATGGAGCTTTTTTGCCCGTTTCCCTTATTATCCCAACTATGCAACATCAGATAGGGTTGTATGCCACCAGTAAAAACGGGAAAGACCGTACTTTTTATCGCGATCCTGGCCGGGTTCCTGACACCATTTGACCTCTCGGCAGTCAATATCGCACTCCCGTCCCTTGCACGGGAGTTTTCCATGGATGCTCTCCAGATGGGATGGGTATCGACAGCTTACCTGCTCGCATCAGCGGTCTTCCTCGTCCCCTTTGGCCGAATCGCGGATATCTACGGGCGCAAACGGGTATTTGCCACCGGCATCTCACTATTTACCCTTGCATCTTTCCTGATGATCATGGCACCGTCAGCCCTGGCTGTGATCCTGCTCCGGGTCCTCCAGGGGTTCGGGAGCGCGATGATCTTCGGTACCGCGGTTGCTATCCTCACTACCGTGACTCCCCCGCAGCAACGGGGAAAAGCCCTGGGGATTTATACCACCGCGGTCTATCTCGGCCTCTCAATGGGGCCGTTTCTTGGCGGGATCCTGACCGCTCTTTTCGGCTGGCGGAGCATCTTTGCCGTCAACATTCCCATCGGGCTGTTTGCTGTAGCGCTGATCCTCTTGTTCCTGGAAGGGGAATGGGCTGACTGCAGGGGTGAGATGTTCGATCTTGGGGGAGCGATCCAGTACGGCCTGACTCTCACCTGTGTGATGTACGGCTTCTCCCTCCTGCCCGGGCGCGAGGGCTTCATTCTTGTCATCGCCGGTATGGTAATGCTTGCGGTCTTCATTGCCCGGGAGCTCCGCATCCGGTATCCCCTCTGGAATATCCGACAGTTCTCAACTAACCGGGTCTTTCTCTTCTCCAATATGGCAGCACTGGTCAATTACGGAGCCACATTTGCGGTCACGTTCTTTTTGAGTTTGTACCTGCAGTATATCAAGGGGTTCTCTCCGGAATATGCCGGCACGGTCCTTGTGGTTCAGCCGGTGGTCATGGCACTGGTATCACCGGCAGCAGGTCGTTTCTCGGACCGGGTTGACCCGGGGAAGATCGCATCCATGGGCATGGGTATGACCGCACTGGGCCTTTTCTTCCTTATATTTATTGGATACGATACTTCGCTTGTGGTATTGATTGCTATCCTCATCGTTCTCGGTATAGGTCTTGGGTTCTTCTCATCGCCAAACACCAATGCTATCATGGGCTCCGTGGAAAGGAACTATTACGGTGTGGCCTCCGGGACGCTGGGGACCATGCGACTTGTCGGGCAGATGCTTTCCATGGGAATAGCGATGATGGTTCTTGCCCTCTTTGTCGGTAATGTCCAGATCACACCGGACCTCTTTCCCGCATTCCTTGAGGGTATGAAGGTCGCGATGGCAGCCTCTGCCGTACTGTGTATCGCCGGCATCTTCTTCTCGCTGGTCAGGTACGAGAAACCTACGGAATCCGACGGGTGCCCGCGCTGATCCATCACCTCCTATCACAACGGGGTTTGGAGTGTGGCATACCGCCGTCCCGCATTAATTCCCTGGTTGCCAAGCAACCCGGACCAGCAGGGAACAAAATTCTTTGTACGACCACGCGGGACAATGAAATCACAGGACAATTTCCATACTCTCTCCGGGCCGGAGCACCCTGACGGTGATGTCGGTTGTCCGCTCCAAAGCCGTTTTCAGCGAGAGTGGATCGGCCGTGATCTTGTCCCAGGTGTTGTAGTGAATAGGGATGAGCGTCCTTGCACCGATGAAATTTGCCGCTATCATCGCTTCCGCCACGCCCATGGTGTACCGCCCGCCTATAGGCAGGAGCGCCACGTCAGGGTGGTAGAGTTCCCCGATAAGTTTCATGTCCGAGAAGAGCCCGGTATCTCCTGCATGGTAGACCTTCACCCCATCCATGCCGATGACAAAACCCGCCGCGGCTCCTCCTGAAAACCCGGGACCTGCTTCCTCGATGAACGTGGAATGCAAAGCAGGCGTCATCGTGAAGGAAACGCCATCCACCGTTATCGTCCCGCCGATGTTCATTCCTTCAACAGCAAGGCCTTTTGATTTAAGATACCGGGCAATCTCGGTGATTGCCACCGTCTTTTTATGGATGGGGACCGCTTCACCCATATGATCCTCATGTCCATGGGTGACGGCAATGATATCTGCTTCGGTTCCCGCGACACTGCCCCCTTCTATGAATGGATCGATAAGAATTTTCTGCGAACCGGAGAGGAGAACACAGGAGTGACCAAGCCAGGTGAGTTGCATATATGCAGATAAGGCTGCAATTGGATGAAATTTTTCATTTTATTGGAGGTTGCCTCACAGAAAACAAAACGAGAAAAATCAGCTCTGTAGAAACGGGCATGAACTGATCTGGTTCGCACCCGAACGATGAAAAATTCATTTTCTCTGGAGAGGGATGAGTGCTCCCCGCTTCAGGGTCCCTCGCGGGGCACGGCAGGGCAGGTTTGGTTTTTAAAAAAAAGGAGGTGATGCCGCCGCACCCTTCGGGGCGGCGGCCGTGCATCATAACCGTGGTATGGAGGCATCAGCACCATCATGATATCATTTCGGGTTTTTCACGGGAAATCATCGGATAGACGTTCCCGGGGGCTTTTGCTCACGTCCTGCCCCGGGTGCTGTGGCACCCCACGCATTGTGATAATCTCTCGAGAAGGTATTTTCGCTATCCTAATAGAAAAGAGGAAAATCCTGTCGCAATGCCCCCTATGGGGCAGGGTGGCACAAGGGGGTCGGTCATCGGGAGAAAATGAGGTTTTCTCAAGGATCCGTAAAATCCCAGCCAGTTCCCCGATCAGATCAGAAACAAAAAAAATTCCGCCATAATGGAATGCCGTAATGCAAAAAAAAGAGCGTGATTGGGTAAGTGTTTTCCCTTATGTCACGTCTATCATTTCAGCTTCTGTGATATCGATGGAGTCCCCAAGGCTGTTGTCCGTGGCGCTCCTTGTCATCTGCTCGGAAAGATCACGATCTTCCATGACGTCGCGGATCCGGTCGATATAGGGATCGATGGTCGGGTCTTCCTGTTCCTCGATCACGTGCCGGTATTCACGGAGGGTTGAAGGACTGACCCCGAGTTCCTCGGAGACTTCCTTCAGGGTCTTGCCGGAATTGATGAGGTCTTCCATCTTCTCCTTATCGAAGGGCATCTTGAAGTCAAGCTCCCGGAAGAGTTTGAGTCTCACCCGTGCCCGTGCAACCGTCTTTGACAATTTCTCGTCACCGAGTTCCCGGGCGATCTCGGTATCGTTCTTTCCAACATAGAACGAGGTTACGAGTTTTGCAAGCTGGATCGGTTTTAAGGAGGTCTTGAAGATTCCCTGTTCCGTGATCTCTCTCATGACGAGCGCGACTTCGCGTTCAATCGCGTCGCTGTCTCTTAAGGTACCATGGATATTTTTCATTGGTTCAACAATTTTGGTCTTTCCCGACATGGTACTGAAGAGTTTCAGAAGCTGGGTCTTTCGTTTGTCTTCGGTCATTGCAAACCCCGTATTGGGATTAGGATATACAATACTTCGTCTACTATTTAATGCTATCTTTATGCCTCGTTTGACCAAAAGGACTTTAAAACACTGTTTAAAAGGTGTGGGTGCTGATTATTTTTTCTGGCAGATCCGATCGATTTTTTCCTGATTTCTCAAACACGGTCTGCACCGGATATGACAATGAGGGAAAAAACATCCCATCGTGCAGGGTCTGATGAGAGTCTTTTTGTCGATGAGTCGCCCTACATTACTAGATACAGTTGAATCGTGATCATTATGAGTGATGTTTTTGAGAACGTGATGGATCTTGCCAAACGCAGGGGTTTTATCTGGCCGACCTCCGAATGTTACGGTGCCGTGGCGGGTTTCATCGATTACGGACCGCTGGGCGCGATGATGAAGCGGCGGATAGAGGATATCTGGCGGGAATTTTATGTAATCAGAGAGGGATACTACGAGATTGAGTGCCCCACGATTGCCCAGGAGGCCGTTTTTATTGCCTCGGGCCATGTGGCGGGATTTGCCGACAAGATGTGCCAGTGCCCTCACTGCAGGGAGTACCTCCGTGCTGACCATGTCGCGGAAGGAAGCAGGATAAAAAACGCTTCCACCATGAAGAACGAGGAGCTTGCAGCTGCACTCGTTGGCTGCGCATGTCTGGCCTGTGGGGAAGTGCTCGGTCCCGTTGAGGTCTTCCAGTTTAATCTGATGTTCAAGACGATGATAGGTCCCGGATCACAGAGAACCGGGTACCTCCGCCCCGAAACTGCGCAGGGTATGTTTGTTGATTTTGCCCGCCTGCTCAGGTTCTACCGTGACAAACTGCCCTTCGGTGCCGTGCAGATAGGCAAGTCCTACCGGAACGAGATCTCACCCCGGCAGGGAATGATCCGGCTCCGCGAATTCACACAGGCCGAAGCCGAAATCTTTGTCCACCCGGACGAGAAGAACCGGCACCCGAACTTCAGCAGGTACGCCGGTTACCGGATGCCGCTTCTCACAGCGGACCGGCAACTGAAAGACGAGGCGCCCGTCACTCTTTCGATGAGGGAGGCCGTAGACAAGGGTGTGATCGCCAACGAATATGTAGCGTATTACGTGGCATTAACCCATGACCTCCTGATCACCATCGGGATCAAACCGGACCGTCTCCGGTTCCGCCAGCACCTTCCCGACGAGCTGGCCCACTATGCCAACGACTGCTGGGACGCCGAGATCCGCTCCGGCAGGTTCGGGTGGGTTGAGACAGTCGGTATTGCAGACCGTACGGACTATGATCTCAATGCCCATGCGAAAGTGAGCGGCACACCGATGACGGTCTTCATCCAGTACGATGAGCCGAAAAAAGTCCCGCAACGCCGCATCATCCCCAACATGAGTGTCCTTGGAAAACAGTACCGAACAAAAGCAAAGGCGATCTTTGCCGAGCTGGAAACGGCAATACCCGGTAAAAACGGCGTGGATGTCGAAATTGAGGGTGAGAAGATCCATATCCCGGCGGACCTCTATGAGGTGCGGGACGAGGTTGTTGATGTGCGGGGAGAGGATATCGTACCGCATGTGATAGAACCCTCGTATGGTATCGACCGCATGTGTTACGGGGTACTTGAACAGGCTTACGATGAGGATACCGCAGACGGTGAAAAGCGAACGGTCATGCGGTTTTCCCCGAAGGTCGCCCCTGTTCAGGTAGCGGTCTTCCCGCTGATGAGCCGGGATGGCCTCGACACCATTGCACGTGATATCACCATCACCCTCCACAAAAAGGGCATCCTTGCGGAATACGATGACAGCGGCGCTATAGGCCGGCGCTACCGCCGCCAGGATGAGATC
>JAKLGN010000090.1 GCA_022710665.1 Methanoregula sp.
AACCGCAGATCAGGACCGTGTACCTTGTCGGCAAAAAGAGCATGTGTCCTCTCGGCGGTGAAGGGGACGTGTACCGGCGGTGTGAGGGGGTCAAGGCATTCTCGAACTCGCTGATGCGGGACCGGGCAGAAAAGGGATCGTTAAATCCCATCAGGGATCCGTTCATCGTCCAGCAGATCCGGCGCATGGACAAGGAGCATCCGCTCCTCTGCCCGTATTACATCACGAGCAGGATGTTCGTACCGGCCGAGACCGTAGGTGTCCGTATGGTCCCCTCGACCGAACTGCGCACACGGGCAGACCGGGTTATCGCACACCCGGTCCCCCCAAAGGGACTCGGAGAAGTCAGCGGCCAGTGCTGCCCGTACGAGCTGATGCTGCAGGCCGCCCGGACAACCGATGTCATCATCCTCAACTACCACCACCTCTTCGACCGCGAGATAAGGGAGCAGCTCTATGCAAACCTTGGGGTCGAACCGCAGGATGTCCTGCTCCTCATCGACGAGGCACACAACTGCGGGGACACCATCACCGGCATCATGACCGTGACCATGGAACAACGGGACCTCGAGCAGGCTTCGCGTGAACTTTCCGGACTGCGGGGCCGGCACAAGGGTGCGGAGGCGGTACGGCACATCCTGCCCAGGCTTACCGAGTTCATCAGAGGCCTCGAGAATTCCCACGAGACCGAGGACTGGTTCGATCCAGCTATCCTGGACCGGATGGTGGTGAGGGAATCGCTCTACAAGTCGATGGACGAGATCGTGGACGACCTCATCGGTATCGCGGAATCGATCCGGGAGAAGAACCAGAAGGCCGGGGAGTTCCGGGAGACCGCCATCGAGGGGCTCACCCAGTTCCTGCTCCGGCTCTCCCAGTCTGCCACTGATCCGGCATACCTGACACTGTACCGGAAAGGGGAAGCAGGGATCACACTTGAGGTGCGGAACATTGACCCGGCCGCTGCACTCACGGAAGTCTGCACTGCCCATGCCTGCGCTGTCCTGATCTCCGGCACGCTCTCACCGGTGGAGAGCTTCCGGAAATATTATTTCGGTGATACCCCGGTCACGACGCTTGCGCTCCCCAATGCCTTCCCAAAAGAGAACCGGATAATTGCCTGTGCAAACGACATCACCACCGCGTACTCGATGAGGCAAAATCAGGACAACACGACAAAAATCCTGGACTACATCCGGGCATTCTCAGCCCTGAAAGGAAACCGGGCGATCTACTTCCCGAGCTACCAGATCCTCGATTCGTACGCCAGTCTCGCATCACCGCACCTGCGGGGCAGGCAGGTCTTCATCGAGCCACGGGACGCAGCAGATGCCGGCGCTGCGCTCTCGGCTTTCCTCTCCCTGCCTTTGCGGGGAGACTCAGGCGTCATGTTTGCGGTCTGCGGCGGGAAATGGAGCGAAGGGCTCGATTACCGGGGCGAGATGCTGAAGGGGGCAATGGTTGTTGGGCTTCCGCTTGCCCCCTTCAACCGTGTGAGGCGGATGATGATCGATTATTTCCGGCACAAGTTCGGGGAGGAAGGCGAGTTCCTCTGTTATACACTCCCGGCGATCAACCGTTCTCTGCAGGCTTTAGGGAGGGTGCTCAGGACCCCGGACGACCGGGGAGTTCTCGTGCTTGCCGAAAAACGATTCCTGGAAAACCGGGTACGGGCTGCCCTTCCCCGGTGGATACAGGAGGAGATGATAGGCTGCGATGCCGGGGAATTCCGGGAGCTGGTCGGACAATGGAAATGAAAAGCGGTTCATGCCGGTTCGGCCTCTGGCACGTGCATGTGTACTGGTCTGGTCGTACGGTACAACGGGTCCGGTTTTCAACTACCGGTATTGACGGAGAAGTTCCGGATGCGATCAAGCTGTTCTGTGCCGGCCGCCCGGCCGATATCTCAGCCTTCGACACTTCGTCCCTTCATGGGGATGAAGTGTACCCGCGGATATACCGGGCGGTCCGGCTGATTCCCTACGGACATACGGCTACCTATGGGGAGATCGCACACCGGGTTAAAACTTCCCCACGCGTTGTCGGGCAGGCCATGGCCCGGAACCCGGTTCCGCTCGTCATTCCCTGCCACCGCGTGGTAGCGGCAGATGGTATTGGAGGGTTCTCTCCAGCGGTCGAGATCAAGGAAGCGCTGCTTGCGATGGAAAAGATGGTCTTGCGCAAACTACAATTGGAGATGAAGGCTAAACAATAGCTAGTACCAGAAGAACAGATCGCACCTCACCCATGAAGTCTGATGTCCATTTTCTGATCCCAGGTTCAGGCGTTCCTTGCTGGTCGGCTTCAGCCGGGCACACAAATGTCTGCACCGTAAATACCGTTTGCAGGATATCCCGGATGAAGGCTCCACAAAACCCTAGCACGACAGACGGGATCGGATTTTATCGCAGATCCCTCGTGGAAACCATGCCCGTGTGGTGCAACACCTTCATTTCTGTCATGATCCAATCCTTCAGTCCGGTTTTTTCTGGGAGGGAAAAAAACTGAGATCAGCGATTATCCTTGTCGGCGGGGAAGCCCGCCGGGCAAAGGGGCAGGAAAAATTTTTCTTCCGGTACCAGGGAAAGACCTTTATCGAACGGCTCACGGATTCGCTCAGGCATGTAACCGATGAGATCATCATTGTTGCCAAAAATACGGAACAGTGCCGGCGCTTCGATGGACTGAAAGGGGTCCGGTGCATTCCCGATATCCGTCAGGGAATCGGCCCTATCGGGGGTCTGCATGCCGGCGTTCTTGCAGCGAAGGGCGACCTTGTCTTTGTATCGGCCTGTGATATGCCTTGTATTGAAACAGCTGTTGTCTCGCACCTGTTTGATACCATTGGCAATGCTGATGCCGCGATTCCGAGCTGGAATTCTGATATGCTCGAACCGCTCCATGCGGTATACCGGCGGGATATCCTTTTAAGATATCTCGAAAGCCATAAATCCTATTCTCTCCGTCCCATGATCCGCAGCCTTAATACACGGTACGTTCCCGTAGATGAACTGCGCCGGTTCGACCCGATGCTCCGGACCTTCACCAATATCAACCAGTTGGATGAGCTCGACCGGATCAATGCCACGATTTCATCAGAACCGGAACCTGTGGCTGGCGGGCATCAAGAAAAAGCCCCTGACCACCTGTCGCAATAATCTAATCTATGAGTGTAGGTGATGGTTTACCGGTCGCAAATCTTCCCCTTCGCTGGTCTTGGCAGGTTAAAAAATTTTAAAAATACACACTGTAAAAATTTCGGCTCTTTTTAAAAAAACCACATTTTCTCCCCGTGATCGACCCCCTTATTGCCATCCCTGCCCCCATCGGGGGCCCATGGCGCTTTACGACAGGATTGTCCGCTATTCACCGGGGAAATCGCAAAAAACCTTCTTTGATGATTATCGTAATGCGGGGGCCGCACAAGGGCGGGGGCTCACGCGTGAGCAAAAATTTCAGATACTCTTCTTCCTGCCGCTTGCGTCCCGCATGTAATGACCGAACTCGCTTTTGAGCAGTTTGTCACCGGTAAAGACAGGGCCGTCACGGCAGACCCGGAGGCCGGAGGGGTCGATACAGCAGGAACCGCAGATACCAACACCACATTTCATATACCGGTGCAGGGAGAACTCGGATTTATAAGCAATACCTTTCTCATCGACATTGGCAAGGACAGCCCGCATCATCACTTCCGGTCCACAGACCGCGATCCGGTCATAGACCCCCAGGTTCAGGTCATCCATGATCCTGGTGACAAATCCCTTAAGACCAAGCGACCCATCGTCCGTTGCTATCATCACATCGGTGCATTCGTCCAGCAGATCGACAAAGAGGAGCTCATTCTCGGTCCTTGCCCCCAAAAGGAGTGTCATGACGCAGTCGGCCCGGGCAAGGGGCAGGAGTGGGGCTGCTCCAACGCCGCCTGCGATAGCAAGATACTTCTCTGCCTTGGAAAAACCGTTGCCAAACGGGCCCCGGATCCCGAGTTTCCCGCCTTTCCTGATCCCAAAAAGGGTGGCAGTTGCATCTCCTACTTTCTGCACGGTGATGCTGTTCTCTGATGAAAGCGCCATAGGGATCTCGTCCGTGCCCGGCACCCAGACCATCACGAACTGACCCGGGGTGAAGGGAAAGGATCGGTCAAAGAAGAATGTCCGCACCGACGGGGTCTCCTGTTTAATCCGCTCGACCGTGACCGGCACCGGCAAACCTTCAGGCATGAGCACACCCCACAATTTCGTCGGGATCGAGCCCGTCCTTTGCATAGAGCTCCCTACAGATCTTCTCAAAGACTGTTGCATCGGCCTGTACGGCGCTGCCGATCTCAACCGCCCGGGCACCTGCCATCATTATCTCGACTACGTTGTCGGCTGATGCAACACCACCACACCCGATAATGGGAATCTTCACGGCTTCATAGAGTTCGTACACGCAGCGAACTGCGACCGGGAAAATTGCGCAACCGGACAACCCTCCGAAGCGGTTGCCAAGAACCGGGCGTTTCATTGCGGTAGAGATCCTCATGGCCTTCAGCGTGTTGATCGCGACAATAGCACTCGCCCCGCCGCGTTCCGCCGCCTTCCCGACCTCAGTGATATCCGTAACATTCGGTGTTATCTTGACCCAGGTGGGGATTCCGCTTTTACTGACTGCCCTTGTACATGCCTCTACGAGCACAGGGTCGCTGCCAATCGCGGCGCCGTAACCTTCGGCATGCGGACAGGAGAGGTTCAGCTCAAAGCCGGCAACCTTACCGGAAAACCACCCGGCAACCTCTGTAAACTCTTCCGGAGTACCGCCAAAGATGCTGGCAATCACCGGCTTCTTTGCAACCGGTGCAAGTTCAGCCACGAACTCCTTTGAGGGGTTGGGGAGGCCCATCGCATTCAGAAGGCCGTCCTCCAGCACAACAAGGCAGGGGCCGGCATGGCCGTCTTTTGGCACCGGCCCTATCGATTTCGTGACAACACCTCCGGCACCCAAGGAAAGCATCCGCGAGAGTGATGCCCCTGTTGTCCCAAGGACTCCGGCCGCGAGGAGCAGGTGGTTCCCAAGGGTCACGCCACCTACCGTTATCCTGCCGGGCCTGATCGACACCATCCATCAGAAAATGGTTGTCAGGAAATATAAAGACAATTGGATTTGTTATTACCGGTGAGATCGGGATTCATCGCAACCGTTTAAGAAGGAATATCCGATCCGGTAAAAAGCATTTTTGAAAACTTTGACGCTCAAGAGCTCAGCACTGTCACCGTGGAACCATGGTTGCGATGACGCCATCATTTTTGTCCATAGGATCATTGAATTTTTCTGCACAGGTAAAGCGGCTGTTTCGCAAAACCCCTCAAAAGCAGGGATGGCACAAAGCGGGCAATCGTTCTCTTAAAACGAGGACTTCTTACCGATCCGAATAAATCCTCCTTTACATTGTACGTTGAAATCAGCCCTGCACAAATGTTATTTGGACGACCACGGAACCGATGGTCTTAACCCTGTGATTCTGCCCTGCTTTCC
>JAKLGN010000091.1 GCA_022710665.1 Methanoregula sp.
GTGAGCAACCCCGAGGGAACCATTACCGCCGCGAAGCGAAAGATGGGGACAAACCATGTCTATAAAATATACGGAAAGGAATACACCCCCCAGCAGATTTCAGCGTTCCTCCTCCAGAAGATCAAACGGGATGCCGAAGCGTTTCTTGGGGAAAAGATAACCAAGGCCGTCATCACCGTTCCCGCCTATTTCAACGACAACCAGCGGACAGCAACCAAGGATGCAGGAAAGATCGCCGGCCTTGATGTGGTCCGGCTGGTGAACGAACCCACCGCAGCCTCGATGGCTTATGGCCTCGACCGCGGTGGTGAGTACAAGATCCTGGTCTTTGATCTCGGAGGCGGTACGCTCGATGTCACCATCATGGAATTCGGCGGGGGAACGTTTACCGTTCTTTCAACCTCTGGCGATACCCAGCTGGGTGGCACCGATATGGACAATGCCATCTACGAATGGATAGCAGACGAGTTTAAAAAACAGGAAGGTATCGATCTCAGGACAGACAAGATGGCCATCAACCGGGTGAAAGAGGCAGCAGAAAAAGCCAAGATCGAGCTTTCAACGGTGATGGAGACCGAGATCAACCTCCCCTATGTATCGGCAACCCAGTCGGGTCCCAAGCACCTCAACATCAAACTGTCACGGTCAAAACTCGAGCAGCTGATCGACCCGATTATCCGGCGTTGTGTCAGGCCTTTCGAGCAGGCGCTCAAGGACGCAAAACTGACCAAGGACGATATCCAGAAGGTGATCCTTGTCGGGGGACCGACCCGGATGCCGGTTGTCCAGAAATTTATCGAGGACCATGTCGGGAAAAAGATGGAACGCGGTATCGATCCCATGGAATGCGTGGCTATGGGTGCGGCTATCCAGGGCGGGATCCTCGGGGGCGAAATCAGCGATATGGTGCTCCTCGATGTCACCCCCCTGACACTCGGGCTTGAGACCCTCGGCGGGGTGCGGACCGCACTTATCGACCGGAACACCACGATCCCCACGAAGAAAAGCCAGATATTCTCCACTGCGGCGGATATGCAGACTTCCGTCACGATCCATGTCCTCCAGGGTGAGCGCCCCATGGCCGCGGACAACGTGAGCCTTGGCCAGTTCAACCTTGTCGGCCTGCCCCCGGCCCCGCGCGGGATCCCGCAGGTCGAGGTCACCTTTGATATTGATGCATCGGGCATTCTCAATGTATCGGCAAAGGATCTCGGCACCGGAAAAGAGCAGAAGATGACCATCACAGCCTCGACAAAACTGGCAGAGACCGATGTCCGGAAGATGGTTGACGAAGCAAAACAGTACGAAGAGCAGGACCGTCAGAGAAAGGAGGAAGTTGAGAGCCGGAACAGTGCAGATTCCCTGGTGTACACAGCGGAAAAGACCAGAACGGATCTTGCCGATAAACTGAACCCGGAGATAGTTGAGAGGCTGAATGCTGCGATCACCGGTGTCAGGGCAGCACTGGAGGGAAAGGACACGTCCAGCATCAAGGCAGCAACCGAGAAACTCCAGAAGGTCCTTGGCGAAGCGGGATCCGCGGCGTACGAGGCAGCCGCAAAACGGCAGGCCGAGCAGCAGGCCGCTTCCCAGAACACCGGACGGCCTTCCCAGGACACCGGAGGGCCAGGCGGCGAAAATGTTGTTGACGCGGATTTCAAGGTAAAGGATGAGAAATAATTTTTCCCTCCACAATGGCAAAAAGCGATTATTACGAGACCCTTGGCGTTAAACGGGATGCTTCAGCAGATGATCTGAAAAAGGCGTTCAGGCACCTTGCGCGGAAATATCACCCGGACCTGAATAAAGGGAGCAAGGAAGCGGAAGAAAAATTCAAGGAGATCAATGAAGCGTACCAGGTATTAAGCGACCCCCAGAAGAAAGCCCAGTACGACCAGGTGGGGCATGTCGAGTTCGGGCCCGGTGACACATCAGGATACCGCCCCCCGAGCTACGATGACCTGTTCCGGGACTATGGACTCGGGGACATTTTCAATGCCTTTTCCGGGGGATCCCGGAGGATGAGGCAGCGGGCGGGGGCAGATCTCCGCTATGATGTCGAGGTAACGCTTCCCGATGCTTTCTATGGGACGAAAAATACCGTTGCAGTCCCGCATGATTCGGTATGTGGCACCTGCCATGGAACCGGAGCCGAGCCCGGATTCCTCCGGGACTGTCCCGCGTGCCGGGGAACCGGCGAGCTCAGGAGCCCGCAGAACGTGGGAAACCGAAGGATCATGAGTATCGCCCAGTGCCCTGATTGCGGTGGGGGCGGCAAGATCATTGACAAGCCCTGCCGGACCTGCCAGGGGGCAGGTGCGATCCAGAAAACGCGGCGGATCGAAGTATCGATCCCCCGTGGGGTCGAGGATGGCCAGTTTTTACGCATTGCCGGGGAAGGCGAACCCGGGGAAAACCGAGGTTCCCCGGGCGACCTCTATGTTGTTGTTCACGTAAAAAAGCACGAGGTCTTCGAACGGCAGGGAGCGGACCTGAATACCACCGCAGTTGTCGGGCTCGCAACCGCGCTCCTGGGGGGAGAGATCACCGTGCCCACGCTAACCGGCAGTGCCGTCCTGAAAATACCCCCGGGGACACAGAGCCATACCCTCTTCCGGCTCCGGGGGCAGGGCATGCCTTTCATGAATTCCGATAACCGGGGAGATCTCATGGTCAAGGTCGTGGTAAAGATCCCCGCAAACCTGACAAAAAAGCAGGAGGCACTGATGAAAGAAGCATTTGTGGGTGTATCGTCGGGATAATGCTGGCCGCGGACAACGTACCGGAACCGGAGGCCCGAAAACAGGTCATTCTCACGGCACCTTTTTTTCCTGGAGCACCAGGAAGGGGCCGGAGAGCATTCATCATGGATGCGCAGCAGGTTCAGGCAAAAAGAGAATACGGACAGCGGCCGGAATCAGGGCCGATTTCCTGAAAACTATCAGGTGAAACACATGGTATCATGGTACTACCGGTCCATTTTTGATGAGCTTGAAGAACTACAGATCTATCTGGAATCACTGAACCGGGAGGTGCACAGGACCCGGCCTGTGGGGTTGCTTCCCTCTGCCGGCGAATCAGCGGTCAGGATGCTGCCGGCGCCCGGAACGGCACGATCTGTTGAGGTGTACGAGCATGAAGAGGAAGTGGTTGTTATCACGGTGATGGCCGGTAGTATCACGAAAAACGGGATAACCCTCAACCTCATCAGTCCCCGGGCACTTGAGATCAGCTCTGAACAAAAAGAGGAGAGGGAAGAAGTGACTGGGGGACATTACCTGCACGAGCGTAGAATCGGATTGGTGACACAGGTGGTGACCCTCCCGCAACCCGTTATGGATGAGGGATCATCCGCAACGTTCCGGAACGGGGTTCTGGAAGTACATCTGAAAAAACGGATCCATACTACCGGAAGAACAATTATTATCAGCTGATTATTGACCGGGGATTTGGGGAGCCGGCCCGGACCCGGGGGATGGGTAATGAAATCCCCCGTTTCCAGCACGGGATCTTCCCGTTTTTCAGCAATTATTATGCACAGGTACAGAGCGTTCCCCGGCAAAGGCCGCCATGGGTCGCGGCGGCAGGTCAATACCCAACGCTTCCCTGAGCACCTCCTCGGTGGTCTCGACCGGGACAAAGCCCAGATCATTGCGGACATCTTCAGGTATCTCGGCGAGGTCCCGCACATTCTCTTTTGGCAGGATCACCTTTCGTATTCCTGCCCGGTGTGCCGCCAGGATCTTCTCCTTAATGCCCCCGACCGGCAATACGGCACCGCTTAACGTTATCTCACCGGTCATGGCAAGTCTGGGATCGACCGTTTTTGCGGTGATTAAGGATGCCAGCGCGGTAAAGAGGGTCACCCCCGCCGACGGACCGTCCTTGGGTGTTGCACCGGACGGTACATGAATGTGGATATCGCTCGTCATGAAGTCAAAGCTGGTCACCGCGTGGGCAAGCCGTGAGCGGATCAGGGAGAGCGAGATGTTCGCGGACTCCTTCATCACGTCCCCGAGCTGGCCGGTCAGCGTGAGCTTGCCGGTGCCCGGCATGAACGTCCCCTCGATAAACAGGATATCCCCGCCAACCGGTGTCCATGCAAGACCCGTGACAACACCCGGCACCGGCTCCTTGCGCGCCATATCCTGGTGGTGTATCTCTTTTCCAAGAATTTCATCCAGCATGGCCGTTGTAACAACAAACGGCAGCACAGCTTTTCCGGAAACAATCTTCTCCGATACAAACCGTGCCGTCCTGGCCAGCTGTTTCTGGAGATTCCGCACGCCGGCTTCGCGGGTATAGTTCTCTATGATCGCTTTGAGGGCCTCATCATCGATCATGAGTCTTTCTGCATCAAGGCCGTGTTCTTCGAGGGTCTTTGGGAGCAGGTGATCCTTTGCGATGGCAAACTTCTCCTTCTTTGTATAGCCCGAGATCTCAATGAGTTCCATACGGTCAAGGAGCGGTGCAGGGATCGATGCAAGGGAATTGGCAGTTGCAATGAAGAAGACCTCAGACAGGTCGTAGGGAACCTCAAGGTAATGGTCCGAGAAGGTGTTGTTCTGTTCCGGGTCAAGGACTTCCAGAAGGGCACTCCCCGGATCCCCTGCATAGGAGACGGCGAGCTTGTCAATCTCATCGAGGATGAAGACGGGATTTTTCGTGCCGGCCTTCCTTATACCCTGGATGATCCTTCCGGGCAGGGCTCCGACATAGGTCCTCCGGTGCCCCCGGATCTCTGCCTCGTCCCTGCTCCCGCCAAGACTGATGCGGACATAACTCCGCCCAAGGGCATCTGCAATGCTCTTTCCAAGGCTTGTTTTACCGGTGCCCGGAGGTCCTGCAAGGAGGAGAATGGATCCCTGTTTCTCGTGTTTCAGTTTCATGACTGCAAGGTGCTGGATGATCCGCTCCTTGACTTTTTCAAGCCCGTTGTGATTGCTCTCAAGAACCCGGCGGGCTTCGGCAATATCGATGGGTTTTCTCGCTTCAGTTACCCATGGCAGGTCGAGCAGAAGGTCCAGGTAATTCCTGATGACCGGGGCTTCGTGGTTCTGGCTGCCTCCGGTTTCCAGTTTCTTTGCCTCGGACAAGGCTTTCTTTTTTATCTCGCCGGGCATCGCCGACTGCTCAATTTTTTCCCGGTATCCTCCGTCAGGTGGGCTGGACCCATCCATCTGGCCGAGTTCTTCCTGGATCACTTTAAGTTGTTCCCGCAGCATTGCTTCCCGGTTTGCTTTGTTCACCTTATCCGTGACCTTGTGTGCCATCTCAATGCGGAAGTTGATCTGCTCCTTCATCTTTATGAGAACCTCAAAGAACGTAATGTAGCGCTCCCGTGTGGAAACGATCTCGAGGAGAGCCTGCTTTTGATCCAAAGGCAACGGCATGAATGGTACGATGA
>JAKLGN010000092.1 GCA_022710665.1 Methanoregula sp.
TCTCATCCATCTTGCTGACTCAATCGCAGACCAGGGGATCAAAGAGCGGGCGATCTCCTCCATTGTCATCAAGATCGCAAAGATAGGAGTCCAGCTGAAGAACCGCGACTACCTCCAGCGGGCGGTCGGTCTTACCGGGGAGATCGAGGGACAGGAAACACGCTCTGCAACCCTGAGCAGCATCATCGACGAAGCATCGCTGCTCGCAGCCGAGCAGGGGGATCTCGACCTCCTCCTGCGCATGCGGGCCTGGAGCGCCTCGCTCCTGGAACAGGATCTTGCGGTCTACGCCCTGGCAAACATAATCGATGGCGTGATAAAATACGCCATTGAAAGAAAATCCGCTGATGCGCTCGAGCAGGCCTATCTTATCACCAGAGAGATAAACGACCCATCCCTCAAAGCACAGCTGTTCGAGCGGATTGCAGAAAGTTTTGTCAGGATCGGGTGCGTTATCCTCCTGGAACCCTCTTCAGCAACACCCAGGCAGGATTTTTCCGCTGCCATCAGGTCCTTTTCCCGCGGCCTGTTGATCATCAAACAGGACCTCCAGTCCCCCCAGGTATCGCTCAAAATCGCCGGGATGATCGATATCATCATCACTCATTCAAGGTCCAGCAGCAACCCGGACTTTATCATTCCCCTCGCCATGTACGCTGCTGAGATCCGGAATACCTTTGAGCGGGACGCCATGATGTCCCGGATTATTTCCAGCCTTCAGTCGGATATCACCCATCCGGGTTCAACCAATCCCTACGAGATTATGGCGTACCTGCTCCAGAGAAGCGACACCGCAAAGGAAGAGCCCGATTTCATTGAACTGAAATCCCGCATACTCCGGATGATTGGCGACCCGTTCATCCGCTTGTCCGGCCTTGCCGGTCTTGCGGAATCTCTGACGCGGCTGCAGGACATTACATGGGCAAAAAAGATCGTTGACGAGATTGCGGACGGCTTAAACGATCTCCCGGCAGAGTACCAGAAGGTTCTCCTGCTCTCCGATATCGCGATCATCTACTGCCGGATTGATACTGGCAGAGCGTCAGAATACCTCCTCGAGGGGGTCCGGCGCCTGGTGAATGTGGAGCCTGACCGGGAAGCCATTGCCCGCCGGCAGATCGTACTTGCCATTGTCCGTCTCAATGCCGTTATGCCCGAGAGCCGCTGGGTGGATATGGCCCTGCTGGCAGTCCGGAGAATTCAGGATCCGGTTGAGTATATCAACGCTCTCATCGCAGTTTACAGCATGATCCGGGGGAACCGGATGAGGAGCAACGAGATCCTGCATTACATGACAGAAGCGGTCGAGAAGATATCCTCACCCTATGAAAAGATATCGACACTCCTCGACATCATCCCGTTCGCCATACAGAGCGCTGATGCCGATACACCCGTAAAACTGCTCAAAAAAGCGGAGATCCTCACAAAAAAGATCAATATCCAGAACATCGCTGACAGGATGCGGAACAGTATTGCCCAGATCTATCTCATGCTTGCGGAAAAAACCGCTGATACGAAGTACAGGGACACTGCACTCGCCGTGATCAGGACCATTGAGGCAGAAGAGATCCGCCAGGACTACCTGTCAAAAATCGGCTATCCACAGAGCTATGAGATCCCTTCCCAGTTTGTGAAGATCAAGGCCCTCTCCGAAAAGATGATAACAGACGGCATTCACCAGCACCAGGTTACCGCACTGGAAAGGCTGGTCCTGAGCGTTGCTGACCGCGGGAAGGAGGCAATATTCTTCGCTGACCTTGCCGTGGTTTTCCGGAAGGCAAAAGAGGAGAAGACCGCAAAAAGGATGCTCCAAAACGCGATTACCGAGGCACGGATCATACGCCCCCTCTCACGGCGGTCGTATATCATGTGCGATATTGCCCTGAGGCTGCATGCAGCCGGCTGCGAACGGACTGCCCAGGATATTCTCGACAATGCCATCGATGCCGCCACCAACATCCGGCAGTCCTCGCTGCGGGATGAGGTCTTCGATGAACTCGGTATTGCGATCCGCCTCATGCAGGAGACAGAGCGGTGAAGACCATTGAGGTCACCATCTCCGGGAGGGTCCAGAGGGTCGGTTTCCGGGCGTGTATCCGGAAGATCGCGGCTGATCTGAGCGTTACCGGAACCGTGTTCAATCTCCCGGATGGCCGCGTCCAGGTGTTTGCAACAGCCGAGCCGATGATCCTCGAAAAGTTCATCTCTACGCTTTACGGCTGCCCGCGTGCGGTTGTCCGCGATGTGAAAGTATCCGGACAATCCCTGATGGTATTCGAGGGATTTTCCATTATCAAAAATGACCGGCGGGTCAGTACTGGACGGTAAACTCGCTGCCGGTCCGGATCGAAGTTACCAGGCTGATTACCAGCCGGTTGATAATGTCCGGATTGATAGATGCATGGAGACGGGCGGTCAGTTCCCGGATCAGGTCATCGGAAAGGATGCACCGGCCCGGTGTCAGTTCATAATCCTCTTCATGCAGGGACTCACGGGCGAGCCGGAAGACGACGGTATCGACCATTGCGGGTTTTAAGGGATCGATGAGGTCGTGGATAAGGCTGTCTTTGCCATCGTGCAGAAGCCCGCCATCCGGATCGAGCCCGGCGCCGATGGCTGCCACAATACAGTTTCCGAAGAGCATGGCGTACCCGAACGACAGCATGGCGTTGACCGGGTCCAGGTGGGGCCGCGAGCCCCGCCGCCGGAATCCCAGGTCCGCAGGCAGGTTGCGGGACATTATCTCATAGTACATGTCTGAAGTCAGCCGGTGCAGGCGCCGGATCTCGTCAAGTTTGATGAGGAACGCAAGTTCCTCCCGCCCTTTCCGGAGAAATTCCAGTTCCCCCTCGTAGAACAGGCGGATATTGTTCAGCTCCTCCTCCCGCTCCATGAAAAAGATCCGTGCCTGGACCGAGGTGCGGGCAAGGGCAACCGCAAAGCGCTGGCGGGGTATGGTCTTCTGGAACTCGTACAATTCCATCAGGTTCCGGTCAGCGTTCGGGCGGATCGTACCTGCGGGTGTACCGTCAGCTTCAAAAAAGGAGATGCATGCCCCGTGCCGGAGCAGGTTCAGGACTGCGGTTGTATGGAGGGTGTGGCCCCCGATGACCAGCAGGGTCTTTACCTCGGGTAACGGATATTCCTCGATGATGTTTTTCTTCTGGATGACCAGGGTTCTCGGGGTGGATTTTATGTGGGCACCAAAACCGCTGACCGATATCCACGGGTACTCTGTCACCATCAACACCGAAAGGTTTCAACCTGATCTAATAACTACCACACAGCGCCTGATTAATTCATCGTTTTTACGATCCGCGCTGCCGGTTTCCCTCCGGATTTCGGTGAGTATAAACCCGCAAACGCCCTACAGGTTGATGTCATGCAATAGCATAACAGGGATAACAGATGTACTGGGATGAGAAGATTGAGACCCTGAAACCTGCTGACCTGCAGGCACTCCAGTTGAAACGCCTGAAAAAAACCCTCAACCAGGCTCAGAATGTCGGGTTTTACCAAAAAAAATTCGCCGATGCCAAAATAAGACCTGCACTGATAAAGACCCTTGACGATATAAAAAAAGTTCCGTTCACGAAAAAACAGGACCTCCGGGACGGGTACCCGTTCGGGTTCTTTGCCGTGCCGCTGAAAAAAGTGGTCCGTATCCATACAACGTCAGGCACCACCGGAAAACCCACGGTAGTGGGATACACCAGGAGGGATCTTGCTGCCTGGTCTGACCTGATCGCACGGAACATGACCATGGTGGGCATTACCGAAGATGATGTCTTCCAGAATATGGTCAATTACGGCATGTTCACCGGCGGTCTCGGGTTCCATTACGGGGCCGAAAAAATCGGTATGACGGTTATCCCCAGTGCTACCGGTAACACGAAGCGCCAGATCGAGATGATCCATGATTTTGGCGTTACCACCATCCACTGCACGCCCAGTTATGCCATGCACCTCTCGGAGGTGGCAGAAGAGCTCGGCGCATCCCTTGACAGCCTGAAGACCGGCCTCTTTGGTGCAGAGGCGTGGTCGGAGAGCACCCGGAAGTCCCTGGAAAAACGCCTCGGCATTACAGCATACGATTCCTACGGCCTTTCCGAGCTCTTCGGCCCGGGGGTTGCCTTTGAATGCCCCGAGCGCGACGGGCTGCACATCTGGCACGACAGCTACCTCGTGGAGATCATCGACCCGAAGACGGGAGAGCAGCTTGCGGACGGCGAACGCGGCGAGCTCGTGGTCACCCCGCTCGTCAAGGAGGCCATGCCCCTGCTCCGGTACCGGACCGGCGATGTGACGATGCTGATGGAGGACGGCTGCCTCTGCCGGCGCGGCCGGAAGATAGCGCGGATCACCGGGAGGAGCGACGACATGCTCGTCATCCGCGGGATCAATGTCTTCCCCTCGCAGATCGAGCACGTGCTCTTAAAAATACCGGAGGTCGGGAACCAGTTTATGGTCTATATTGACAAAATTAATCATCTGGACGAGATGACAGTTGAAGTAGAGATAAACCGGGAATACTTCAGCGGGGAACTGGCGGATCTTGCAAACCTCCAGAAGAAGGTGGTCCGGGAGCTCCGGGATGCCCTGGAACTCAGGACAACTGTCAGGCTTGTCGAGCCGGGATCGCTCCCGCGATTTGAAGGAAAATCCAAACGTGTCATAGACCGGAGGGAGAAAGAATAATGGTATGCTGGGACCCGCGCATCGAGGAGATGCCAAAAGACGATCTCCAGAGGATGCAATACAAGCTTCTCAAGAGCCTCGTGTACAGGCTGTACAGTTTTTCGCCGTTTTACCATGACCGGATGAAGGAGCAGAAGGTCCACCCGGACGATATCCGAAACCTTTCTGATGTAAAAAAACTGCCGTTTATGTTCAAGCGGGACTTACGGGACAATTATCCGGATAAGATTTTTACTGCATCACAGGAAGAACTGGTCCGCTACCATGTCTCGTCCGGGACCACCGGGAAACCAACCGTTGTCGGGTATACCCAGAATGATATCGACCTCTGGACCACTTCGCTTGCGCGGGCCCTGACCTCAGCCGGTCTCGGGCGTGGCGATGTAATCCAGGTCAGCTACGGGTATGGTCTCTTCACGGGTGGGCTCGGCCTGCACTACGGCGCCGAACGCATCGGTGCAACCGTCCTGCCCACCAGTGTCGGTAATACGGAACGCCAGATCGAACTGATGCAGGACCTCGGGGCAACCGCGATCGCCTGCACCCCGTCCTACCTCCTGCATATCGGCGAGGTTGCCGAGAAGATGGGGATCAGTATCCCCAAGGATACCCAGCTCCGTACCGGTATCCTCGGTGCCGAGCCCTGGACCGACGGCATGCGCAACCGGATGCAGGACTGGCTGGGTATCAGGGCCTACGATATCTAC
>JAKLGN010000093.1 GCA_022710665.1 Methanoregula sp.
CGCATCATCAGTAGGCCCCCTAATCACGCCATGGGAAAAGCGGGAGAAGACCTACGAGCGGCTCGTCTCCCTTCCCGTCATTCTGGAGAGTATTATCATCGGCGACCTGCTGGCCGGGGCAATCTTCGGCATTGCCATCACGACGATCGTTTTTGCCGCCTGCACGGTACTCTTTCATATCCCGGTCGCAAACGCCGGTCTCCTTGGACTGGGATTCGTCACCGGATCGGTTGCATTCGCAGCGCTCGGGACCCTTCTGGCCTCGCCGACAACCGATAATCCGTCAAATATCATGATGCTCTCAAGCCTCATCCGCCTCCCGCTCATCTTCATCTCCGGGATCTTCATTCCGCTCGGCCAGCTGACCGGCCCGTTTTTTCTCCTCACCTCGCTCTCACCGCTCACCTATCTCGTCGACCTGTTCCATGCGGCGCTGAACGGTGATGCGGTTTACCCGCCATGGATCGATTTGCTGGTGCTCCTGGGGGTCATAGTCCTGTTCGTGGGGTGTGCAAAGGTAATACAGAAAAGGAATCTGGTGAAGGGAATTTAATGGCAGTTCCGGCCTGCTGGTGAACAGCCGGTCCGTCTACTACCGGATCCCGGTATCGATGGAGATGTCGAGCCGGACGGTCTCACCATAACGAATGGTCACGGTTGCCGGCAGTTCCCTGCTCCCGCCGATTCCCTGGTGCGGGATATCGACCACGTATATGCCCGGCTCCAAAGCAACCGAGTAGCCGGTTGCCGGGTCGGCGATCACCGTTGCGGCTGTGGTTCCCGCAGGTGTTGAGACGGTGATTGGGTGTGCCGCATAGGCAGCAACAAGCCGGTCATGGGAGACGGTACATGGTTCAACCGGGCAGAGCGGCCCCAGGGTAACATTGCCGGTCAGCGTGCCTGTTCCGGTCGTTGCCGACAGGCAGCCGCAGTTCAGAAAAGCCGCAGTCAGGATGATGATCACAATCATGAAGGGGAAGACAGGAAGGCTGGATGGTATTCCTGGCATTATAGAGAGATATTCGGCAGGGAAAAAAAGGATTGTGATGGAACGAAGCCGTGTGCCCGCAGGAGTCCGGGGGGATTCCGGTTCCATGATGTTAGAAATTTTAAAATGATGGAATTACTTTTGAGGTCTCGGGCGCTCACCGCCTCGTCGGGGATCGCCTCGTGAGCCAGGACCGGCTAGAGGATTCACTATGAAAAAAATAATCCAGAATTGGAGGTCAAGGGGGCGTGCCCCCTTAGGCTGCCTCCCCCTCTGGGGGAGAGAGGGGGTCACCCTCGCAAACCACTGAAGTGCATAGTACAAATGATTGCTACAAGGCAAAAAAATTCAAAATTACCGGTCCGCAAACTTCTCGACAACGCGGACATTGTCGCCGCGGACCGTGATCGGGATCGGGACCACGCTCTCGTAGAGCTCGACCGTGATCTCTTCTTTTGCGGAGTCGACGCGCTTGACGACCGCCTTCTCGCCCTTGAACGGGCCGGCGATCAGTTCGACGATGGTACCCTCGTCAATACCGGCAACGACCGGCTTCGGGATGAGGAAGTGGCCGACCTCGGCAAGACTTGTCTCGCCCTTGGTAACGACCCGGGCATGGGCGATCAGCTCCACGAGCTGCTCGATGCGGTTCCGCTGCTCCGGTGTCTCGATGAGCACGTAACCCTGCAGCTCGTTCGGGACAATGATGGACGCTACCTTGATGTCCGTCGCCTTGGTCTCGATCGCCTTAAGGATATTGTCGGCAACGGTCCGCTCCTGCTTGGAGGTGGTCTTGATGGCAAAGATACGGTTTTGAAAGACTTCGGGTGCGGCAGGAACCTGTGGCGCCGCGGGTGCCGGGGGAATTGGCTGTGTCATAACCCTCGCGATCAGAACCCGAGCAGGGCCTGGTGATCGAAGCCGGCGTAGATGATAAAGCCGATCAGCCCGACGAGGAGGACGCCGGCTGCTGCAACGATCGCGATCTTGGTGAACTCATCCCGGGTGGGGGTGCGCGCGAGTTTGAGGACCCGCCAGTATTTACGGAACAACTCCTCGTGAATAGCGTCCGTTTTCAATTCAGGTTTTGAAATTTCCATAGAGGATCACTTGAGAAAATCGATCTCAAACTGTTTCTGTACTTTGGGGGTAAGTTTCTCATTGCGACCATATATTTGTGGCGACCGTACGCCCGTGACAACCAGAAGGGTCCGCATCTTGTCTTCCATGGCCGGTTCGATCTGGGCTCCCCAGATGATACGCGCATTCGGGTCAACCCGGTTATAGACTTCCTGCACAACCCCTTCCGCCTCCTCCATGGTCATGTCCGGACCTCCGACAACGTTCACCAGCGCAGCCGTGGCACCGCTGATATCCACGTCAAGCAGGGGGGACCGGATCGCTTTCTTGACCGAATCGGCAGCCTTGTCCTCGCTGTCGCTCTCTCCCATCCCGATCATGGCAACCCCTCCGCGTTCCATAACTGTGCGCACATCGGCAAAGTCGAGGTTGACAAGGCCGGGCATGGTGATCAGTTCCGTGATGCCCTTGACGGCACGCATGAGGACTTCGTCTGCCACCTTGAATGCGGCATAGAGAGGCAGTTTGGGGACAACTTCGAGAAGCTTGTCATTGGGCACAACAATGACGGTGTCGGCAACGTCCCGGAGGCGTTCGAGGCCGGCCTCGGCGTTTTCCATGCGGATGGCACCTTCCGCGGCAAATGGCAGGGTAACGATGGCAATGGTAAGAGCGCCCTCTTCGCGGGCAGCCTTTGCCACGACCGGCGCAACGCCGGTACCAGTTCCGCCTCCAAGACCGACCGTGATAAAGACCATGTCGCAGCCCGAGACAATGGCACGGATCTCCTGCTCATTCTCAAGAGCTGCTTCCTCCCCGATCTGGGGGATGGAGCCGGCGCCGAGGCCCCGGGTTCGCTGACGGCCGAGCAGGATCCGCTGGTCGGCATGGGTGCGGATCAGGTGCTGCGCATCGGTATTCATGGCAATGAGCTTGGCCCCGTGGATGCCTTCTTCCATCATGCGGGAGATGGTGTTCGATCCGCCGCCCCCGCACCCGATCACCGCGATCTCGGTCTTGAGCTCGGCGAGGATCTGGTCAAGGTCTTCGTTGTTCTGCGAGGGCTGGATGGTCTCGTCCCTCGCCTTGGTTAGTGCCTCTTCTACAATTGACCTCATGAAAACTTCTCCAATCCCGGGATGTGGATGGTTACGTCACTGCAGGAAGATACCATGCCGGGCGTAATCGTCCTGCCGTCGATCTCAACAGTCCGGCCCCCTGCCAGCTGCTTGAAGAAAGGCCCGGCCGGAACTCCCAGTTCGCGCGCTTTGTCGGGATCGAACCGGACCTTTTTGATGATCAACAGATCCTTCTCCGTTGCAGTGATCTCTTTACTACGTATGATTTTTACGCACAATGTATTTAAAGCATTTATTATTTGCGACGTATGATTGTCGGACGTAATAAAAGCGGGAAGCATGCGGTTGTCCTGCGTGGACAGGTGGATGACCGGCAGGCCGCTCAGTCCCTGCACAAAGCCCGGCTCATCGGATTTTAAGGTCTCACAGAGCAGGACCGGATCGATCTGCACGAGGTTCAGGGGGCCTTCCTCCTGCAGGGCATGGACATAGATCCGTAAACCGGCCGAGAGCTGATCGGCCAATTCCCGTGCAGCGCGATACCGCTCCCACGGCAGGTTGCCCATCGAGTGGATCTCGCTTTCGGAGAGTCGCGGGATTCCCGTTGCTGCCAGCATGCCTGATAAACGATTAAGATCTTCGCGGTTAAGCGCTTTCCGGTCGATATAAGCCGCCACCGCCCCGCTTTTCTCCATCATCCACCTGACCAGCGCCACATCCAGGGTCGCGACCTCCCGCGTATGGGCGATGTGGCCGAACGCCGCCCGGGAGGTGAGGGCTAGCTCCGTTTCCCGTGCTGCATAATGGGTTCCGCCAAACCCGATGAGCGGGACGGGTTTCTGCGGGACAGCAAAGAGAACGCTCTCTGCAACGGCAATGCCGGCTGCCGGATCGGTCCATTCCTTTTCGGTGCTGCCGATCTCAACAAAGAACGACGGCAGGACAAGATCGGTCGGCCCGTGGTGGGTCACCTCGTACGAGACCCGGTAGCCCCCGGGGCAGTGTTTTGCCAGCGACCGGAGGGTTGCCTGCATCATTGCGGTCGCAGCAGGGGCGAGCGTCCGGGCAGTGCCTCCCAGTTCCGCTTCCCGGAAGTTGCCGGTGACATGGGCGGTCAGGACCGGGACCGGGTTCGCACTGTAATGCCTTGATATGAAGCAGACAAGATCGGCATCGGTTTTCCTGTCAATCCCCTCTGCATGGATCAATCGTTCGTCCACCTCGGTGAACTCATACGTGCGCCCCTGTGCCCTTAAGCCCGTTCCTTGAGCATCCAGCAGCTGGATCAGATGGTGCCGGATATTTTTTCCCGCCAGGTCCTGCCGGGAACTGACGACCGCGATCTTCATCAGGCTCCGGTTGGCGGTGCCGGACGATTAAGCGAACGCCCGGAAAGATTGAGTAAACACTATGAGGAAGTACACAAGATACTGTTAATATGGATTCAGAAAAGATTGCACAGGCTTTCGGCGCAGAAGGGATTGAGAAGCGGATCACCTGCCCGCAGGCGTTCGCCATCGCCGGAAAGTACCAGATTCACAAGAGCGATATTGCCGAATACTGCAATACCAACGGTATCAAGATCCACGGCTGCCAGCTGGGCTGCTTTAAGTAAGCCTGCAAAAAACAGCTCTGAAGGGAACACTTTTTGAGGAACGGCACTACCCCCCCCCTCCTGCACCAGGAGTCGTGCCGGAGGGCGGGACGCGTTGGGATGATCCGGGCCGGGCTGCAGGGATCAGATCGTCACCGCATGGGGGAGATTTTTACCGGGCGCATCTGCGTTTCCTCAAATGATTTCTCCAGAGCAAAAACAACGGGAACCGAGATGAAAACCCGGGTCAGGTTGCGGGGGCACGGGGGGTATCGTGCACGGCCCTCGTCACCGCGTCTTCCGGTGATGAGCAGGGCATTACCCCGTCGATATCCCAGGTGTTTATCCCGTATACCGGACGGCACGACTTCAGGGCGATAGCGATCTCGGACAATGTGCCATATTCCCCGCCGACCGCGATCACCGCATCAGCTGACAGGACCACGAGAATGTTCCGTGCATGGCCAAGGCCGGTGCGGATGACGATATCAAGATACGGGTTACCCCCCACCGTGCCAGGCAGGATGCCGACCGTGATCCCCCCGGCGTTCCGTGCCCCTTTGCACGCCGCTTCCATCACCCCGCTGAGTCCCCCGCACACGAGCACGGCGCCTTTTTCCGCAACCAGCCGTC
>JAKLGN010000094.1 GCA_022710665.1 Methanoregula sp.
CGGATTTTGATACTGGATGCCTGGCACATCACGCAGATCGGACGGTCCTGCTTTACACGGGCGGCCTTTTGAATCTTTTCCATGGGAGATTATTGTGGAGCACGCTATAAAGATGTGCCGGGATGGCCCCGGCCCTGCCCCCACACACGAACCTGCTGGTTCCTTGCAGGGCAGTGGTTTCGTCAGCGGGAGAGTCAGGGGGTAAGCGGAGCCCAAAAAGAGCGTCTTTCCTGTTCTCAATAATTTCACGAGAGCAATTTTCTTTTATAAAAGAGGAAGAGAGGATCATTCCCTTCTCAAAGAGGCACCTGCGATCAGGGCAGCACCAGCCGCTGCAAGAACGGTGGCAATACTTAACGGCATTTTCTTTGGTACGGCATCTGCCGCCGGCCATGTAGAGGACGGGGTTGCTGGTATCGCAGCAGAGGTGACCGGCGCATTCACGGTCGTTTCCTGCACCATAGTTACCGTTGCTGTAGTGGCAACCGGTGCTGCTGCCGCTGTCGCAAGCGTGACGGCCGGTACGCTTTTTGATACCGATACCGCGCTCCCGGCCGGGTGGATGCAGTAGTACTGGATGTCCCCGCCGGCATCCTGCCCGCAGATAGTCTTGCTGCACTTCTCGTAACCTTGTGCGCCCCACCGCATTGCGGCCGTACTCTCGGTGATGCACTCGCACGGTGCCGTGCAGACAGGGTAATCTCCAACCGACATTGCCTGCGTTTCAACACCGAGCTTCACAGCTGCCCCCACCGTTCCGCACATCACCGCAACCATCCCGAGAATTACCATGATCCTGACAAAACCATGTACCATCATTCCTGATCACCACTATCTTTCCGTTCCGGGCACGGGACCCGGGTGTTATCAGGTTGATACGGAGGAACCGGTGATAATGGTTTTGTTCTATTCTTTAAGAGAAAAGGAGAATTATTTCCTTCGCATGCCCGTTGCAGCCAGCAGGAATGCGCCGATTGCAGCAAGGATGGTGGCAATACCCACCGGGGCTTTCTGCGTTATCCCGGTTGCGACAGGGGCCGCTGGTATCACCGTGCCCGAGGCGGGTGCCTGCGTGGGTTCCGTTATCGCTACTGATGTCGTGCCCGCTGCCGGGTGGATACAATGGTATTGCACCATCGCATCTGCACTCTGCCCGCAGACGGTCTTGCTGCACATCTCATACCCGTTCACACCCCACCTCGCGATGGCAGCGCTCTCAGATATACACTCGCACGGTGCTGTACAGACAGGTGCTTCCACTCCCGACGTCACATGGGTTTCCGCACCGACCCCCACTCCGGCGGCACTCGCCGAGCCGCACAGAACTGCTGCTATCCCGAGGATTACAACGATCCTGACAAAACGATGTACCATCATTCCTGATCACCACTACCCGGCAGCTCCTGTCAGGAGCCCCGGGTTGCATGATGGAGAATAGGGTGAACCGCTCATATAGGTTTCGATACTCGGGCGAAAGGCGACCAGGACATTGAACCGGCCCTGCCCCCCGTGATCTCCCCCAGTCCCGTAAGGAATTTTTATCCGGGCATGCCAGTATGCTCATGGAACCGGCCCGAAAACCGCTGAAGAGCGTGCTGGTCAAAGGCAGCAGCGGGGAGTACCTCCTCACCCTCGACCGCGAGGACTTCTCTGCCCTCTATCCCCGCATGGTGCGGTATGTCCTTGCTGTCCGGGAAGAGGACCGGTTGCGGGCGCTCTTCCGGACCAACACCTTTGAGTATTCGCCGTTAAACCCCCTTGCCGCGGAAACCGCGGCGCAGGAGAAGGCTGCCGAATGGGAACGGGAACTGGCAGCGGATTCCCCGGCCCTGTTCCGGAACTACCCGGCCGAACGTGCACCAGGGCTCCAGGGACCGGCCGCTGACCTCGTGATCCTCCAGGGAAGCCCGCGACCGGACGGCAACTGCGGCATCCTCACCGGCTGGGCGGCGGAGGCTGCACAGGACGCCGGCCGGATAGCCCGGGTCATCTACCCGCACGACCTTGACATCCACTGCTGCATCGGGTGTTACCAGTGCTACAACACCGGCACCTGCGTCTTCGATGACGATATGGGGGGCATCATCGATGCTGTCCGCGGGGCGGGACTTCTCATTGTATGCTCGCCGGTGTATACCAATACGGTACCTGCCGGGCTCAAGCTCGTCATCGACCGAATGCAGGCCTACCACGCGGAGCGGACACTCTGTGGCGGCAGGACCGATCAGAAGGGGATACTCTTGTCAGTTGCCGGCCGGAAGGGCAATGACAACTTCACCTGCGTCATGAGGGTAGTCAGCGCCTTCTTCCGGAACCTTGGGATCGAACCGGCCGGGCAGGTGCTCATCGACAGCGTGGATGCGCTCAGGGATATCCGGTTGCTTCCCGGACGAAAGGAGGAGGTGAAGGCGCTGGTGTCCGACGGACTCCGCAGGAAACCCGGGACAGGGCAGGATCCAAAACCTCCTAATACCCCGCACGACCCGATCTGATCAGGATATCCATGATGCAGGAGCAGGGACAATGGTAAAAGTCGGGGTGCACGTCTCGATCGCAGGATCGCTCGACCTTTCGGTGGACCGGGCGCAGGACGCCGGGGGCGATGTCTTCCAGATATTTTCCCGGAACCCACGGGGATGGGCGTATCCCCCCCTCCCCAAAGAGGTCTCCCGTGAGTTCCGGGCAAAGGTAACGACCACGCATATCATCCCGGTCAGCCACATGCCCTACCTGCCAAACCTTGCCTCGCCAAAACCCGAGATCTACGAAAAATCGGTTGCTTCCCTTTCTGCCGAGCTTGACCGCTGCGGGCAGCTGGGCATCCCGTACCTTGTCACCCATCTCGGCCACCATCTCGGCGACGGGATGGCAGGAGGGCGAAACCGCGTCATCAACGCGATCAACACCGCGCTCGAATCCTCCGCAGCGGGCGTCATGCTCCTCCTCGAGAATACCGCGGGCGAGAGGAACAGCGTGGGAAGCTCCTTTGAGCATATCCGGGCCATCATTGACGGGCTCTCAGATAGCCGGCGCATCGGCGTCTGCTTCGACACCTGTCACGCTTTTGCCGCTGGTTACGAGCTGAGGACGGAGAAGGGGCTGAAAGAGACCGTTGCACAGTTTGACGAGCAGGTCGGGATACAGAACCTCCGGCTCGTCCACCTCAATGACACCAAAGGCGACCGGGGGAGCGGCCTTGACCGGCACGAGCACATCGGCATGGGGTTCATCGGGGAGGACGGGTTCCGGCGGATCCTGCACCACGAAGTCTTCTCATCACTCCCGCTGGTCTGCGAGACGCCGGTCGATGACCGCCGGGACGACCGGGGCAACATCGCGAAGGTCCGCGAGCTGGCGGGGTGAGGACCGCAGTGACCAGGAATCTTCGTGCTGGCGGGAGAACTACATAATCTCCTGTCGTACAGGGGGCGGAAATTATGGATTTACCGGAAGAGATAAAACAGGTATTTGCCGCTTTTCCAACGAAATTGTCTGAAAAGAATGGATTGTTCACCGTCGAATATGTCGTTGCGGAAAGGACGTCCTTCCTTTCCAGAAAGAAGCTGGTCTATAGCGCGAAATACCGGATTGACCAGGACAAGCGGGAAGTCCGTTTTACGGAAATGCTGAAGGAATCCGGGTTTGGCCTGTCAGGCGGCGGAGGTTTCGACAGCAGCCCCGGATTCGGATTCAGGACAGAAACCTATTCCACAGGAATCGGACCAAGAGAAGGCACCATCGAAGAGCAATCCAACCTTTTCGGGGCAAAATATAACTACACCTTCGATTTCAAGGCAGTACGGGAGGCTGTCGAGCAAAAAGCCCATGAGGCGGGTTTTGCCTTCAGATACCAGATAACTTCCCTTGGTCTGTGAAACTGTCGCCGCGGCAACGGTCTCCCCCGCTCTGCTCCTGCGTACTGCCGGCAGGCTAGCTGACCCGCTCATATGCCGGGGAGCGTAACTTCCCCGGTATCCGCTGTGTACAGGACGCTGATCGTATTCCCGGGCTGCAGTTGCGGGAGGAGTGAGAACGGGATCACGTCCACAACCGTTGTCACATATCCTGAACGGGACGGGAGGTGCACGTCGAGTTCAATTTTGAGGAGCGGCCGGTTGTTCACCAGGGTCCCGGTGTCCACGACACTGATAATGGTGGCCTTTGCCGGAATACGTTTCTCCGGAATCATTACCGCTTCCGGTGACCGTAAAACAAAGGATACGACAAGAAAGAAGGCAAACAGGATGCAGAGCACACAGAAGAGGATGATTGCCGGAACCGGGGGTTCATCCACATCCGTCACTGCCGCTCCGATCATCACCGAGAACGGGATCCACATAAGAATAAAGCACCCCCATGCAATGAGACGGACACGTTTTTCCCAGGTCATGAGCACCCAGCCCCTCCACCCATCATTGGTATCCCCTCCGCTGTTCAGCTGATTATACCCGGATGTGCCTAAAACAGCATCAAACCAGCATATGCCTGAAGGTACCTGTGCTGAATGAGGCAGTTACAGGTCAGCCAGTGCCACTTCCCGGGTCCCCTCTATGTAATATACCGGGACCGTGACGCCGGGCTGCAGCATCGGGAGGAAGGAGTACGGCACGATGTATTCGACCGTAGTTGTGAACCGGGCATCATAGGGGGGCTGGACATCGAGCGTGATCTTCAGCCGCGGCTGGTTGTTGACAAAAAGCCCGGTATCCGAGAGGCTCACAATGGTCGCCTTCGCCGCGATCCCGTTCTTCTTGATCTTCTCCTTTTCAAGCGACCCGACAAAAAAGGAGCCGATCAGAAGGACCGCAAACACTATGCACAGGCCAAAAAAGGCAAACAGCGCCTCCACCGGGGGCTCCTCAACCCCCTTCACTCCCAGGTATATGAGAACCCCAAGCGGGAGCCACATCAGGATAAAAATAATCCATGCGAGGCGCCATAACCGCTTGTCCCAGACCACAGCTCACCACCTATTCCGCACGGTACCGGTATCAGCCGGCTCCCTCATCACGGATATATGCATGTTTTCTTCCGGAACAATGAAACCAGCGGTTCTCTGCTCCATCGGACCGTTGCAGGAAGAATGGTTCCGGAATGGGACGGAGATACCAAAAAACCAGGAATGCCGGGGTTCCCACATACCTTAATACCCCGGCCGCCCACCCTGCACATACAGTCTATGGCGAATTTTCCCTGCCGGCAGTGCGGTGCTGCCATCAATGCTCCTGCCTGGCGTTTCTGCCCGTACTGTGGCGGGCCGCTCACCGGACCCTTCGGGCAGGGCAGGACAACAGCACCGCCACCGTCTCCCCGCAGGCGCACTGCGTTCTCTCTCCGGTTCGCGGGGCTCCTGCTTCTCCTCA
>JAKLGN010000095.1 GCA_022710665.1 Methanoregula sp.
CAAAGTTTTCTAGAACAGTTGTTTTCCCTTCAACGTATGCTTTGGCTTCGGGAACTACAAAACGCTCCGAAGATTCTGTTTTTTCGGTAATATTGGAATATGCCTGTTTGAGGAGGTTTTCATAGAGGTCCGTCATAATTGTATAATATAAAGGTTCACCATCTCCAAAAGGTTTTCTCCGGGTCTCGGGAGGGTTCTTCGCCCCAAAAAACCAGAGAAAATCTCGGTTGGAATTGTTTTTATGAACCTGAGGGAATACCATCAGGAACTAAAAAAGAAGGTACTTCCGGAGGGATTTACCTGCGGAACTGGGGCATTAACCCACGGACTTCTTTCCCTACTTCCTCGATGAGATGCCCTTCATCAGATCTGGTCAATGCCGTGAATACGGGACGGTTGACCATATTTTCAAGCATCCATTCACGGGCAAATTTACCGGACTGGATCTCTGAGAGAATTTCCTGCATCGCCTCGTAGGTTTCCGGACCTATGACACGAGGACCACGGGTCAGGTCGCCATACTGCGCCGTGTTGCTGATGGATGAGCGCATGTTGGTAAGCCCACCTTCATAGATGAGATCGACAATCAGCTTCAGCTCGTGGCAGACTTCAAGATAGGCCATCTCCGGTGCATAACCGGCATCGACAAGGGTTTCAAATCCGGCTTTGACAAGTGACGTACAGCCACCACAGAGAACAGCCTGCTCCCCAAAGAGGTCCGTCTCGGTCTCTTCGCGGAACGATGTTTCAAGCACGACCGCGCGGGTAGCCCCGATACCTTTGGCATAGGCAAGAGCAATCTTGTGTGCTTTTCCGGTATAATCCTGATGAACGGCGATAAGTGCGGGAACCCCGTTGCCTTCCTCATACTGGCGGCGAACCATACGGCCGGGTCCCTTGGGTGCTACCATGATAACATCGACGGTTGTCGGTGGAACAATCTGGCCGAAATGAATATTGAACCCGTGCGAGAACATGAGGCACTTGTTCTCTTTCAGATGGGGGAGAACCTCATTTTTATAGATAGCTCCCTGGTGTTCATCAGGGACGAGAATCTGGATGATATCGGCTCCTTTAACCGCGTCGGGAACTTTCATGACCTTCATGCCATCTTTTGCTGCAGCATCCCAGCTCTTCCCGGGCCGGAGACCGATCACGACATCAAGCCCGCTGTCTCTCAGGTTCAGGGACTGCCCGCGGCCCTGAGATCCATAGCCGATCACCGCGATACGTTTACCTTTGAGAACACCGATATCTGCATCAGCTTCATAGTATTTTTTTAACATAGGCTATCGATTAGATATCAGCAACAAAGCACATAAATATTATATAAAAAAACTAAAGAAGCACAGCAAAAAACCACCAGGATGCGATGACCTATTAAAACCATGAACAAAGATCAGGCCCAGGACAAATCATTCTCAAGGGAACTGCCTGATGTACAGGCTTCCTCACCGGACGTCCGTATCAATCTCACCCGTGTCGGTGTTAAAAACGTGAAAAAACTTGTTGAGGTACACCGCCATGGCAAACGGCCCATGATCTTCATTTCCAATTTTGATGTGTACGTCGATCTGCCCGGAAGCCTGAAAGGGGCAAACCTTTCCCGGAATTTCGAAGTTATTGATGAAGTACTCCAGCAGGCGATTGACGGGGAAGTCAACGAGATTGAAAAACTCTGCAGCGTTGTAGCAAGGAAACTGCTCGACCGACACGAATACGCCGACAGGACTGAAGTGCTTATGCGCAGCGAGTTCATGGTCAAGCGCGAAACTCCGGTCAGCAAGACCGCGTGTCACGAAGTGGTCAAAGTCCATGCACGCGCAATTGCGCGGAGGACTTTCCGCACCCCGATTGTCAGGAAAAGCATTGGCGCAGAAGTGACCGGGATGACGGCATGCCCCTGTGCCCAGAATATCATGAAAGAGCGTGCAATGCGCGTCCTGCAGGATCTGGATCTTGAACAGGAAAAGATCGATGAGTTCTTCTCAGCCGTTCCCATGGCAACCCACAACCAGCGGGGAAGAGGGTTCCTGTGTATTGAAACAGACGATGATCAGATGGTCGACCTGGAAAAGATCATTCAAATCCTGAAAAATTCGATGAGTGCCGGGATTTATGAATTACTCAAGCGAGGTGACGAAGGATCGGTGGTACTTGCCGCGCATAAAAACCCGCGGTTCGTTGAGGACTGTGTCAGGGAAATGGCCAAGAGAGTTCTTTCGGAATTCGCGTACCTTTCGGGTGATTCCGTTGTCACGATAAAGCAGACCAACGAGGAGAGTATTCACCAGCATGATGCATATGCCGAAAGGAGGGCCACAATTGCCGAATTGGCCGATGAACTGAATGGAGAAAAGCACAATACCGGTTAATTTTTTTTAAAATTACGATAAATAATTACAAGAAAATTCTCAATTGTTTTTTATCAGTTCGCGCCGTTTTTCCGCGGAAATATCGGATATGCCAATTTTGGAGGCGATTGTCGAAAAGAAAGCCGGATTATCTTTTTTTTATGTTCTCCTAAGTAATGTCATAAAGGTTATTACAGGGATGGTAGAACATATTGATGAACGTACATTGTACGGTCAATTGTCTCTAGAGATGAGAGATCTAAGATAATTTTGTACAGCGATAGGAACAACTCAACATAAATGAGGCGATACTATTTGTCGAAAGTTGTAGAGATTTCCCCAACCACAAGGCATGAGGGGCACTCCAAGCTCGTCCTGAAGGTCAATGACGCAGGTATCATCGAGACGGGTAACTGGTGCTCCATCACCCCGGTGAGGGGCGTTGAGAAACTTGCCGTAGGAAAAACCCCCGAGCAGGTCCCCAAGATCGCGTCCCGTGTCTGTGGTATCTGTCCGATAGCACACTGTCTTGCTGCAACCGATGCCATGGAAGCATCGATCAAGTGCGAGATCCCCCAAGATGCAAGACTGCTCCGTCACATACTTCAGCTCGCGAACCGGCTGCACAGCATTGCGCTGCACAACATCCTGCTCCTGCCCGATTACTATATCCCGGGTACCGAGACCAAGATCAACCCGTTCACAGCAGAGGAGCCGGTCCGTACCGTAGCAAAACGGATCCAGCGGCTCCGTGAGATCGGCCAGACCATCGGCCAGATCTCCGGCGGTGACTGTATCCACCCGCGGAACACCCGTATCGGTGGTATGTACCGCAACGTTTCTGAGCAGGCAAAGACCAAGATGTACGATCTTGCCAAGGAAGGACTCGTGCTTGCCCACGCCCAGTCAGAGTTCATGATAGCGGTCATACGCAATTACCATAACCGGGACACCGTCGATGTCGGTGGCATGAAAGTTCCGATGCCCAAGAACCTCGGGTTCCACAACCAGGGTTACCTTGCAACCCATGCATTTTATGGCAGCTCGAGCCTTGACGAATGCCCCACCTGGGACATCAACCGGTTCAAGGAAGTACGGCCTTGGGACTGGTACATGGGCGAGATGGATGTCACACTTGAGGAGCCCCGCTACCCGATTGGTGGAACCACCAAGCTCGGCACCAAGGTCAACCCCCAGATGGAAGCCTGTACCGGCATCCCGATGTACGACGGCCAGCCCGTAGAAGTCGGCCCGCGTGCCCGTCTCGTCACATTCAAGAACTATGATGAGAAAGGCACATGCGGCCAGAACATTGCCCGCCAGATGGAATACCAGGACAGCCTGTATGAGATGATGGACTGTATTGACGCCCTTAACACAGCAGGCAAGGTCGTTGCAGACTACATCCCTGACGGCGACGGCTCCCTCGGCTGGGCATCCAACGAGGCCCCCCGCGGCACCGATGTCCACATTGCACGGGTCAAGGACTGGAAGGTCCAGTACTTCAGCATGCTCGTCCCGACCACCTGGAACTTCGCTACCTGCAGCGCCGCACTCAAGGGTGCACCCTGGCAGCTTGCCGAAGTCATCATGCGCGGGTACGACCCCTGTGTATCATGTGCAACCCACATGATCGTCGTGGATGAGGACAACAAGGTAGTGGCTCAGAAGCTCATCCAGTGAGTATCCCGTAATGCTGTATTCTGAGATTGTGGTAGCAGGGTGCGGAAATCCCCTGTTTGCCGATGACGGCTTTGGCCCGGCAGTAATCGAAGAGATGGAGAACCTCTCACTTCCCGACAATGTAACCATAATCGATGCTGGCCTTGGCGGCCCGCACTTTATTTTTACCCTGCTCGACCCGGAAGTGACGAAGAAGCTCGTCATCGTCGATATTGCTGATTATGGGGCAGCCCCCGGATCCATTACCAAACTCCGGGTAGAAGATCTCCCGCCAGGCGCATATCGTGATGCCCATTCATGGGATCTTGCCGAACCGCTCCAGCGGATCAAAGACCGGATAGACGTGACAATCATCGGAGTCCAGCCGGCACGGGTTACCGCCCCGGAGTTTGAACTCGGGCTTTCTGAAGAACTCAAGAAGGCAATACCGAAGACGATTCGGGTGATACTGGAAACTATAGGAGTGGATTATGGGACTACTATCAATGTTCAAGAAGGACGCCAGCCCGGAACCGCCAAAAGCTGCGGCTCCCCAGAAAGCAGCTGACGTAGCACCAAAAGCAACAGAAACAAAAAAGGAGGTTAAGCCTGTGGCAGACAAGATTACATTAGGTTACACGCACCTGAGTGGGTGTACCGGTTGTACTGTAGCATTAGCAGACAACTATGCCGGATTATTAACGCTCCTCGACAAGTACGTTGACCTGAAATACATGCCAACACTTGCAGACGCAAGGCATATCCAGAAGGTTGATGTATCATTCGTCGAGGGTTCAGTCTGTATTAACGACAAACTCGCAGTTGCAGAGATCAAGGAAACCCGTGAAAAGTCGGCAGTGGTCGTCGCACTCGGCGGCTGCGCCTGCTATGGCAACATCACCCGGTTCTCCCGTGGTGGCCAGCAGAACCAGCCGGCACACGAGGCATACCTGCCAATCGGCGACCTGATCAAGGTCGATGTCTACATCCCCGGTTGCGCACCGACCCCCCAGATGATCAGGAATGTTGCCGTCATGGCATACCTGCTCCTCAAGGGAACCAAGGAACAGAAAGATCTCGCAACGGCTTTCCTCAAGCCCCTCATGATGGCAGCAGACAGAGGAACCAGTGCATGCTTCTGTGACCTGATGACCAATGTCATCAACCAGGGCCTGTGCATGGGATGCGGCAGCTGTGCGTCTGCCTGCCCGGTCAATGCCATTACCCACGAGTACGGCAAGCCCCAGGGCGAGCGTGACCTGTGCATCAAGTGTGGTGCCTGTTATAACCAGTGCCCGCGGAGCTGGTTCAGCTTTGATGTGGTATCGAACTAT
>JAKLGN010000096.1 GCA_022710665.1 Methanoregula sp.
GACCTCCTTAAACCCGATGCTCCATGCCGGCTGGATCGGTGCGTATGTCGAAGCCCGGGTGCGCAAGCCCCCCATCACCGATTTCCGGAAGATCTACGAGACCGAATCGATTATGGAGATGGCAAAGATCCCCTTATTCAAGGTCGTCCTCGTTGCCGCGCTGGGGAACCTCGGCAGCCTGCTTGGCACGATCCTGTATTTCTTCTTCGTCTTCCCGGTTCTCGGGATCGACCCGGTCCAGGTCATTTCCCTCGGTATCCACAACATGGGTATCTGGGCCGGCGGCCTTCTCTGAAGGTATCCGACACGTTCCTGTTCCCTCCAGTAATCTCCCTTGAACACCAGCCTTACGATCAAATTTGAGTACAGGGTTCAGGACCCGGGACGGTAAATTCTGCAACCATCCGCGGCTGGTGCCCCCACCCATGATGAAAATAACCTTGCCGGAAATGCAAACCGGTCAGGCCCCGAAGTTTCCTTTCACGGCAATGAGCCCAAGGGTTTTTTTCCCACCCCCGGTAACGATTTTATGCTCTGGAGAAAACCTCTTTTTCTCCCGATGAACGACCCTTTCGCGTCATTCCTGCCCCCATCGGGGGTACATTGCTACAGGATTGCCCTCGTTTCTCAAGGGATATCTATCAGGGATATTATGAGTGATTATCGCAATGCGGGAGCTCAGCGGCGGGGTCAGAGCGTGAGCGAAAGCCATGGGGAAGCATCTGTTTGATGATCTCTCCAAGAGGCCAATTTTTTGCCCTGGAGAAAAGTGTTTAAAACCATATTGCCACGAGGATTACGATGGGACCACGGGCGCTCGCCGCCTCGCCCGGGCTCGCCCATTGGAGCATGACTGTGTCCATAAATCGCATGAAAAATGTTGCCCGGCATGGGGGTCAAGAGGGCCAGCCCCCTTGGGCTGAATCCCGCCTTCGGGGGATCCTCTGGACCAGATTTAAGGGAGCGACCTGATCTCGCTGTCAATCCAGTCCTGGATAACGAGTTTCAATTCGGTCCTGCTCATACCTGCCCGGCAGCGGAGACGGATCTCCACTTCCAGCAGGTCGAGAATGGGTTGGACCGTGGCAAAATAGGCTTCCGTGCCGGTGAATCCGCCGTCCCGCTGAAGGCTGAGCATGACCAGCTCATTGAGGTGCTCTATCTCCCCGGTCAGATCGATGATATCCTCCAAAGTCATGTTGACCGGCAGGTCTTGATTTAAATCAGGGGAAGGATCCGGGGGAGCCGTCGTTTTTTTGCCGTCATCATCAGGATTGCAATAGGGCATGATCTCACACGTAGATGATATTCTGTCATTCCCTCCAGGGAAACAGTCCATGAAACAATACAGGCTCTTTTCCTGATCCGATTTATAGGCTCTGGAAAAAATCCGTTTCCGGTGATAGAGTACTTCCTCCTGCATCTGATTTCCCCATGGGGATTAAATTGTCGTAAGGGGGGAATGCTCCATAACCAAAAACGGTTTTTTCAGAGCAGGAGAATATCTTTCCAAAGCCGGTATTCCGATCCCTGGTTATGCACTTTCGGTTATAACCTGATCTTCCGGAAGAGAAACGCGCCAATAATTGTCATTGCAACGGCAAAAAACCCGATAACAGCAGAGCAACGGGGTGATCCGGGAGATCCCGGTAAGATTGTACCGGATCCCTTCAACACCGTATGTCTGGGTGTTGACCAGGGTAAGAGGGGTAATCCATGACGGCAACGAGCTGATGGGGAACAAAGGCTCCGGACAGACCTACGTCGGGTTCTATACTGCGGTTGTTATCGGCATACTCTTGTACATTTTGCAAGCGATGCGGAGAGAAAAAACGATGCTTGCCAAGCGATGAGACAAACCAGCCTTAATATCTTTCCACAACCAAGTTTGTGCAGATGCCAGATCCAAAGCTTACCGGCGGCCCCACCCAGGACGAGATCCTTGCGGTCTCCCTCCAGAAGCTTTCGCTCCGCAGTACCGATAAGGTCCTTGAGATCGGCTGTGGCACCGGGAAGGTCTCGGTTGCCATGGCAAAACTGGCACAACAGATTTATTCCCTGGATATACGCCCGGATGCCATCTCGGTTGCATCAAACGCTGCCAGGGATGCCGGTGTCTCCAATATCGATTTTTTCTGCAGGGAAGCCGGGGATTTCTTAAGAAACGATCAGGTCTTTGACTGTGCATTTGTCGGAGGGTCAAAAAACCTCAGAGAGATCCTTCCGGTGCTCGCAAAGAAGGTGAAACGGACGATCGTCATCAACGCGGTGCTGGTGAGCACGCTTGAGCATGCTTTGGCGAGCTTAAAAGATCTCGGCATCTTCACCGAAGTTGTGCAGGTGCAGGTCTCGCGGTCGTACGAAATTGCCGGCAGCATCATGTTCCGGCCCATCGATCCCGTGTATATCATCGTTGCCCGGGGTGCAGCATGCTCCTAGGCCTTGGTCTTGGGCCGGGCAACCCGGAGCTTCTGACGCTCCGGGCAGTCCGGCTCCTCAAAGAAGCGGATGCGGTCTTTGTGCCGGGCCGGATTGCCCGCGATCTTGTTGTCCCGTACCGAAAACCGGTCATGCTCGATTTCCCCATGACAGACGATGAGACGAGGATCCGTCATTGTCTTAAGGAGAACGCAAAGAAGATCGCGCCCGTTGCAGAAAAAGGCCTTGCTGTTTTCGGGATACTGGGCGACCCGAACTTCTTCTCCACCTTCTCCCGGCTCTGTGCGGTCATTGCGGAGACGCACCCCGGTATCGAGTACCGGACGGAACCCGGGATCAGTTCCATCACCGCGTTTGCTGCTGCAGCCGGTATCCCGGTCAATGAGGGGTTTACGGTTTCGGATGGCACGATGTCGGATACCAGGATCCTCCTGAAGGTACGCAGGCCACGCGAACGGGTCTGCCAGCTCCGGGCCGAGGGGTACCGGGAATTCGTGCTGGTCGAACGGATGTTCTTTGCGGACATGAAGGTATACCGGGATGAGGATCTCCCGGAAAAAAGCGATTATATGAGCGTGCTGTATGCCCGAAAATGATGAGACAAAGGTTGTCTGGTTTGTCGGCGCGGGCCCGGGCGATCCTGAACTGATCACCGTGAAAGGCAGGAAGCTGCTCGACCGGGCGGAGGTCCTGCTGTACGCAGGCTCGCTTGTCAGCCCGGCCCTCGTTGCCTCAAGCCCTGCTCCCGAGAAGGTCGACAGCTGGGGCATGCATCTCGACGATATAGTTACCCTCATGGCTGACCGATTGAAAAAGGGAAAGACCGTGGTCCGGCTCCACTCCGGTGACCCGGCGCTCTTCGGCTCTATCGTTGAACAGATCGCAGAACTGAAGAAGCATGGAATCAGCGTCCGCATCGTCCCGGGCGTTTCATCCGTTTTTGCCGCAGCTGCCGCCCTTGTAACCGAGTTCACGCCCCGGGGCGTTTCCGAGACCCTGATCATCACCCGCCCGGCAGGAAAGACCCTTGAGATGGATCACATAACCGGACTCTCGCAGTACCCTTCAACCATGGCTTTCTTCCTTGGAAGCGAACATTTTGCGGATATCACACGCAAGCTTGCCTGCCACGGGGATACCCCGGCTGCGGTTATCTTCCACGCGTCCTGGCCTGATCAGCAGGTGATCACCGGCACGGTTGCCGATATCGCAGAAAAGGCACAGCACGCTGGTATCACCCGCTCCGCCCTCCTCATTGTCGGCAGGGCCGTGCGGGGCATTGAATCCGGCTACCAGCGCTCGCACCTCTACTCATGACCGACACCGTTGTTATTGCCCTCCCGTATTTCCAGACCGATGCCGAACGGATAGCTGCATTTCTCGGTGCCGAAGTCGTCCCGTACACCCCGGGAGTTTTTGCTGACATTTTCCGGGACCGGAAACGGATCATTGCCCTGATGTCCATGGGTATCGTTGTCCGGAAGATCGCGCCACTCCTTGATGACAAGTGGACGGACCCGGCCGTGGTGGTCATAAGCCCTGATATCCGGTATGCGATCCCGCTCCTGGGCGGGCACCATGGCGCCAACGGGCTGGCTCAGGAACTTGCCGGGCTCGGCCTTCAGCCGGTCATCACGACCGCTACGGAATCGCGGGGCAGGGACTCTGTCGAGTCCGTTGCAGAGCGGACCGCCATGACCATTGTCAACCGGGACTCCACCCGTGCGGTGAATACAGCACTGCTGGAGAGGGACCTGCCGGTTCATGCAATCAAAGGCCCCTCAATCGTGCTCGCCGGTCCTGACGTCTCCGTGCTGGTGAAAAAAGGGGAGTTTTCGGTCGGGATCGGGTGCAGGAAAGGAGTCGGACAGGATGAGGTCACCCGTGCGGTCCGCGCTGCCCTTGCAGAGCATGATATTGCCGAGGACAATGTGTTCATTTATGCAACCACCGTCAAAAAAATACATGAACCCGGCCTTGTCGGGGCTGTCGGTGCCCTGTCTGGCAATTTAATATTCCTTGACGATGATACCATAAACGCACAGACCGGGACCGGCCCCTCGCGGGCGACCCGGATCGGCCTCCTCGGCGTCGCCGGGCCATGTGCCCTTGCAGTATCGAGACGAAAAGAGTTCATCATGGACAAGAAAGTGTACGGGAGAGTCACTGTTGCCATCGCACGCTGAAAAGAGGGAGGGAAGCCTCGCAATTGTCGGGCTTGGCCCGGGAAAGCGGGAATACATGACAATCCGGGCGCTCAAGGCGATTGCTGCTGCGGACTATGTTCTGGGGCACTCCACGTATCTTGAACCGCTGCAGCCATTGCTCGCCGGTAAAAACATAATTGCCAGTTCCATGGGAAAGGAGGTGGAGCGGGCCCGGCAGGCAATTGAGCTTGCCCGCGCTCATACTGTTGCCATCGTGTCAGGAGGGGATGCCGGCGTCTATGGGATGGCAAGTATCGTCCTTGAAGTTCTCGAACATTCCGGAGAAACCGTTGATGTGGACGTGATCCCCGGCGTCACTGCCGCCAATGCAGCTGCATCGCGGGCCGGTTCCCCGCTCTCCGGGGACTTTGCCGTAATCAGCCTCTCGGATCTCCTCACGCCGCTTGAGGTGATCGGGAAACGGCTTGATGCTTTCTTCTCGGTGGGCATTCCGGTTGTCCTCTACAACCCCCGGAGCCGGGGCCGGCCGCATAACTTTGCCATCGCGGTTGAACATGCCCGGAAGTACCTTGACGGTACAACTCCGGTCGCGATTGTCCGGAACGCACTCCGGGATGATGAGGAGACGATCATCACCACGTTTGTAGATATTGAAGCGTCCACCGAGAAGATTGATATG
>JAKLGN010000097.1 GCA_022710665.1 Methanoregula sp.
TTCATCACCCCGCTTGACCCTGAGGAGATCTCCCGGCTTGCCTCGGCACTGGACGAAGTACTGGATTTCATCGACGGGGCAACTGAGAAGATGTTCTATTACGGCATTGCAGATACCGATTCGCACATGATTGAGCTCGCGAAACTGATCCACCTGTCTACCGTGGAACTCGAAAGTGCGGTGAAGGGGATCCGATCACTCAAGGACCCCCGGTATGTCGAGGAACGCTGTATCGAAGTGAACCGGCTTGAAAACCTTGCGGATGATGTGCTTGCCCATGCAGTAACGGACCTTTTTAAGACCACGGATGCGATAGCCATCATCAAGCTCAAGGATATCTACGAGCACCTCGAGATTGCAACGGATTACTGCGAGGATGTTGCAAACGTGCTGTCCGACATCGCAATCCGCCACTCATGAACAGAACATTCAGAACCTGTGAGATGATTGCATGATCGCAGCAACGTCGGAACTAATCGTTGTAATCATAGGGATAGCGCTGGTCTTTGATTTCACCAATGGATTCCACGATTCGGCGAATTCCATCTCGACCGTGGTCTCAACCAAGGTCCTCTCTCCCAGAAATGCGGTAATTTTTGCCGCATTTTTTAACTTCATCGCCGCATTCGCGTTCGGCGTCGCTGTCGCAAGCACGATCAGCAAGATCATCAAACTCGATTTTGTCCCTACCGCGATCATTCCCTATATCATTCTCGGCGCGCTTGTTGGTGCTATCTCGTGGAACCTGATCACCTGGTTCTTCGGTCTCCCGACATCCTCATCCCATGCCCTCATCGGGGGCATGACCGGTGCCGGTATCTCCGCGGCGGGGATCGCGGCGATAAAATGGTCAACTGTCGAGACGGTCGCTCTCTTTATGGTCGTTTCCCCCTTAATCGGTTTAGCATGCGGTTTCCTCTTCATGGCAGCGATCCTCAACCTGACGAAAAATGCAAACAAACAGTCTGCAGAAAACCATTTCAGGCACCTGCAGCTCTTCTCTGCTGCTTCCTACAGTTTCAGCCATGGCACAAACGATGCCCAGAAGACCATGGGGATCATTGTGCCGCTCCTCTTCTCGATAGGATACTTTGGTACATCCGTTGACCCGAACAACCTGCCCGTCCCGCTCTGGGTGATCCTGTCTGCTCACGCGGCCATTGCGCTCGGAACCCTCTCGGGAGGCTGGCGGATCGTCAGGACCATGGGGTACAAGATCACCAAGCTCCGCCCGGTCCACGGGTTCGCTGCAGAAACTGCAGGTGCATCAACCATCATCGGGGCTTCTATGCTCGGCATACCGGTCAGTACCACCCATATCATCTGTACGTCCATCATGGGGGTCGGGACAACGATGGGAACGAGCACGGTAAAATGGGGTGTTGCCCGGACGATCATGTGGGCATGGATTCTCACCATCCCTGTCAGCGCCCTGATAGGGTATATTGCATTTGCGATTATCCGTATATTCATCGGGTACTGAACTTCCCGGGCTGGTTTTCATTAAGACAGGGACCTTTGCCTTCCAGCAGGAGGTCTTCTCCCTTTTTTTTGTGGGTGTGAGAAATCGAAATCCCTGTCACCAGATACCGGGAATCAGGCGACACTTTACCGTCATGGTATATTCTCTGTAGCCTGGCAGCTCCCGGAGGAGAACCTCTTCTTCATTCCGGATCCGGCAGACCAGGACGAGCGGCAGAATGAGAAACACGGGCAGCGCCCAGTACGAGCCGAGCGCAACGGGAGTCGCGAGCCACATGATACTGGTTCCCAGGTACATCGGATGACGGACGATGGCGTAAGGGCCGTTGGATATCACCTTCTGGCCGGGTTCAACCTCAACGACCCGGGACGCAAAGGGATTCCATAAAAAAACGAGAACCACCAGGGTATAGCCGAGGATGACCAGAACATCCGCGGCAAAAACCCCCGGGACAGGTACCTTCGACCAGCCGTAGCGGTGATCGAGTCCCGGGATAAGAAAGCCGATAAGGAAGAGAAGGCCCGAGGCGCTGATAATCCGTTTCTGAGTGGGTTCCTTCTCTTTAAATCTCATTCTCCGCACCAGAAGTTCGGGGTTATGTGAGATGAGGTAGGTGAGTACAGCAAGGAAGGGTACGAGAAGGACAGCGCAATAAATCCATGCTTCCCAGTAATCGATTGTTCCGGCAGGCACAAAGAACAGCAGGCCGAGAAAAAGGAAGACTGTTGGTACCAGTATAGCGATTTTAATCCTGAGCTTCTTCAGTTCTCCCGCGTCCATAATGTCAGTGATTATTGGTCAGTAACGAGAAAAAATTATTCGGGAGAAAAGTAACCGGAGATGTTTTTTTAATGAACGAACAGTTTTCTGCATGATCGCTTCTGGTTCCGGTCTGTATTATTAAACAATATTTTAGGACTCTTGAGAAAGACTCATTTTCTCCCAGTGATCAAACCCCTTGCGTCACCCCTGACCCCATCATGGGGAGGCGTGTTGCTATGCCCGCATAGTACCTGTAAACCCTGATACTTCCGCAAACTGCCTTTGCATCGTTATCCCGCAAGGTGCCCCCATGGCGGGGGCGACGCCGTGGGATCCGTGATATATTTCTCAATGGGTTCTATGAAAATTGGATCGAACACATGTGATTTTCCAGATTTTTCACGTTCTCAATTATTTGTAATCAACGCCGCTGCCCCCGGGGGGGCGCCCCCGCGGCGGATCAATAACCCTGAACATACAAAAAAAACACGGAACTGCCCCTCGCCCCGCGAGGGGCTTTGAGGCGGGGAGCCCCCATATCTGCAATTTTCAACGTTCCGGTGTGAACCGATCCAAGCATACCATTTCTGCAGGAGCTAAAAAAGTATCACCACTACTGCGTCAAGTAATACCGGCAATCCGTCCGGATAACACATACTTCACAAAGAGGTTTTTTTGCATCGCAGGTTGTTCGACCATGAGCGATCAGCACATCCGTGAGATCCCCCCAGCTCTTTCGGGGAAACAAGGCCATGAGATCCCGCTCGATGACCCCGACATTATCGGTATCCGAAAACCCGATCCGCCGGGCGAGTCTCCGGACATGCGTGTCAACGGCTATTCCCTCGTTCATTCCGTGCGCATGATAGAGGACAATGTTGGCCGTCTTCCTTCCTACACCAGGAATTGTCAGGAGCTCTTCCATTGTCCTGGGCACGTTTCCGCCAAACCTTTCGAGCACTGCCCGCGATGCCGCGATGATGTTCTTTGCTTTCGCGTGGAAGTATCCGAGGCTGTGGATGATCTTCTCGACACCGGCCTGATCCGCCTCCGCAAGTTTTGCGGGAGTCGGGTAGTGTGAGAAGAGGGGTTTTTTCACCTTCAGTACAGCCTTGTCCGTTGTCTGGGCGGAGAGGATCGTGAGGATGAGGACCTCGAACGGCGTTCCCCGGCAAACCGCTTCCGGTGACTCCCGGGCATCAGGATACCGTTTCAGAAGCGCGGAATAGAGTTTGGCAGCATCCGGTTTTTTCATGGTCGATGGGGTAGGGCGGATTCGAACCGCCGTCAAAGCGTCCCAAACGCTCTAGGATGGACCAGGCTACCCTACTACCCCGTGCCATCATAGTTGCGCCATGATGCTAAAAATAGGTGATGGTACCGGAGGAGTGTTATTGGAAATGGACTGATCTGAAAAACTCCGGACAAAAATAATCGTGGCGTGGAAACCCCCCCACCTCAATAATAATGCCCCGCATACCCCCCGGGGGAGCACACGCGGCGGCCCGGGTTACTGTTTTTCTCTAGAGAGAAGGTTTTTTTTACGCGCCCATCAATCTATACTCCCCCACCGTGCCGCGGAACAGCCCTGAATCGCGGAGCCCTCATAACTAGTGATAAGATATGGGATTCATGTAAAAAATTTAAAAAAAAAAGGGTTTCTCACACCGGCAGCGGGCTCTTTTTGGAGTTTGAGACCACGGTGCCCCGGTATTTCCCTTTCAGAAGTGCATTCAAGAGATTTGTCGGGTCCCGGCCGTCCAGTACGACAAGCGGAATGTTGCTCCGTTCAACAACCCGGGCGGCTACGATATCAAGAACATTGTTCGAACCCGCACCCAGCCCTGTACCGCCAACGGTCTCCAGCAATTGCTGAGGCGTCATCGCATCGAACCGGGTTGCTTTGGGATCCTTCCGTGGGTCGGCTGAATAGATCCCGTCCACCGAGGTTGCATTGATGAAAACCGCTGCACTGACCCGCTCCGCAAGCACGGCTGCCACCGCATCAGTTGTCTGGCCGGGGGTGATACCACCCATCACCACGATCTTTCCCGATTCCGCGAATTTCTTGGCCTCTGCATGCGACTCTGCTACTTTAGGGTATGCATCATCCCCGAGAGCAGCGATCAGCATGGTCGCGTTCAGCCGGGTGATCAGAATACCGATCTCGTCGGAGGTCCCCTCATCAATGCCGAGATCCCGCATGATGCTGATATAGCGCCGGGCCTCACCGCCGCCACCGACCACAATGAAGAGGCGGTGCTGTTTTGCGATCTTTTTTAAAACCGGCACGTATTCCTTCACAGTATGCTCTTCAAGGGTCGGTATGAGGATCGAGCCGCCAAGCGAGATGACAACCTTTTTCATTGCATTAGTTTTTGTGCCGGATGCACATAGACTTGTTTACCATGTTTTTCTGCCCGGCCTGCAAAAGCCAGGAAATCTACGCCGTTGCCGGAGGATATCTGGGTCAGATATATCTCTGCAAGCAATGCGGGTACCGCGGGTCATTCGTTCTGGAGATCGATGCTGCGGATACACCTGCTGCGACAGAAAAAGACAAGTAGGACAGCAGATAATCACCCTGTGTCCGGGAATCGCTATGCACGAGGCTCACCAGTATCAAAAGAACAAAGATGGCTCGGTGACCTGCTCCCTTTGCAGCCACCGCTGCACGATAAAAGATAACAGGCACGGGATCTGCGGCATCCGATGGAACGAGCACGGGATGCTGGACGCCAGGACCTACGGGAAGATCAGTGCCGAGGCATTTGATCCCATCGAGAAGAAACCACTGTTCCACTACCTGCCCGGAACCCTTTCCTATTCTCTCGGGGGGGTCGGGTGCAACTTCCACTGTGAGCACTGCCAGAACTGGCAAATCTCCCGTGCTGGCCTTGAAGAAGCCCGGTTGCGGAACCTTGCTGTGGAAGAAGGGGTTCACCGCGCTATTGCCGGAGGATGCGCCAGTATCTCGTGGACCTACAATGAACCGACAATATGGCACGAATACACCCTTGACATGGGAACGCTG
>JAKLGN010000098.1 GCA_022710665.1 Methanoregula sp.
CATCCCGCACAGGGCCAGTGCCCCGATTACGGGTACTGCATCCAGCCCCGACTGTGGTGTCGGCATGGTTGGTGGTACCGTGGTTGTGGCTGTCGCTGTCAAGGTGACCAGTTGCGATCCCGTTGTCAGCACAGTTGCCGTTGCAGTTGGCGGGACCGTCGTCGCCGTGACGATAGGCTGCAGGGAAACATCCACCTTTGCTATCAGGTCCTTTTCCACCGAGACCGTTGCAGAGAAGGGCTCATACCCTTCAGCGGCAACCGTGACGATATGCGTCTTGTTCACGGTTACGGCATTAAAGACCGTAGTACCGGTTCCCGGCCCGGGATTTCCGCCCACATTGTATACACAGTTCGCATTATCAATACAGATGGTGCTGCCGGTCCGGTCCACATAGACCCGGACCATGCCGGTTGCCGGTACGGGGGAAGGCGTGGGGGTGGGGGTTGTGACAACCTTATTGAGGGTGAGATTGACCGTGCTGATCTTTCCCAGGTTTACCTGCACCAGTTTCATGGTGTCAAGGTATCCTTTGGGGCTCTCGACCGAAATGGTATGATATCCGGGATTCACCCCCGTGAACAGCGTACTTGCGGTAGTGTTGACCGTTCCCACATCTGCCCGGCACTGGCTGTTATCAAGACAGATAGTCCCGCCGCCCGGTGTCACATTGACCAGGATGCCGGTTGCCGCCGGGTCCTGGTCGAGGTAGGCACTGACGACACTGTTCTGGTCTGACGTCACGTAAAGCGTTTCGGTCCAGTCCCGGTACCCTTTCTCCGTTACCACGACCATGTGCCAGGCATTTCCCTCGACCGTGAATGTTGCCGGCGCGATATCGCAGAGCTTGGTATCGACACAGACATTTGCACCCGCGGGTGTTGAATAAACGGTGATCCTGCCGGGCGGGACCGCAGCCGTCACGGGCAGAGCGATAAGGAGGAGAACTGCAATAAGCAGGACATTCTTTGCATACTTCTGATACATAACCGTGATCTGGGGGGGAAGATGTATAAAGTTTTTGGGAAGTTCCACCCTTATTCGGGAAGAACGGTTCGCGCACGGTAAAAGAGGATTATTGCCGCGCTCTCCGCGCGAGGAGAACGGCGCCGCACAGGGCAATCGCCCCGATGAGGGGAACTGCATCCGGCCCGGCCCGCGTTGAGAGGGGCGTGGTATCCATGTTGGGTATTACCGGAGGGATAGTCGCGTTTGCGAGCGGTCGCAGTTTTATTTCAACGGTACTGATCCGGTCCTGGCTGACCGAGATATCCGTGGAATCAGGACGATACCCTTCAGCAGTAACCGTTATGGTATGCTTCCGGTCAGCGGTTACGTCATTGAAGAGCGCGGTGCTGGTCCCCGGCCCGGGAATCCTGCGGGTGTCCCGGACACAGTCGGAATCATCAAGGCAGATCGTGGTACCGGTCCGGTCAACATAGACCCGGATCGCGCCGGTTGCCGGGCCTGATTGGGTGACCGGGACCTCGGGTTTGAGGGTAATACGGGTTTCGGCGATACTGCCCACCACAACCTGCACAAGCTCTGTTGCATCGCGGTATCCCAAAGGCGCCTTGACCGAGACCGTGTGATACCCCGGGCTCACGCCGGTAAAAAGCGTGCTCTCGGTGCTGCCGGCCTGTCGCCCGATCACCCGGCACTGGCTGTTGTCAAGACAGACCGTCCCGTTGGCCGGCGAAACAAATACCTGGATGGCAGTGGCGGCAGGGTCAGGATCCAGGATAGCTTGGACAACGCTGGTCTGCTCGGAGGTTACATACACCTTCTCAACCGAAGGCCGGTATCCTTTCTGGGTGACAATCACTGTATGCCAGGAATTTCCTTCGGCCGTGAAGGTTGCGGTCGTGATATCGCAGTTCGTTGTATCAACACAGGCAAGTGCACCGGGGGGAATTGAGGAGACCGCAATCCTGCCGGGCGGGACAACACCAAGAACCGGTACAGCAAGGAGAGTGAGGAAAAGGATGAGAAGTACCGCTCTTGTACCCTTTTGTTCCATACCGTCATGTAGGGCGGATGAAGTATAAGGTTTATGCACAAAATACCCCGATCCATAAACCATTTTTCAGATTGGGGGTACCAGGGCTCCTGGAGAAACGGGTAGGGATGGATGGGTTCACCGGAACGATGAACATTGCAGCTGGGGGGGGCTCCATTGCCTCATGGCCCCTCGCGGGGCATGGCGGGGCAGTTCCGTGTTTTTGTATGTTCAGGGTTATGGATCCGCTGCGAGGTCTCCCGTCAGGGGAGGCGGCTTCCATCGCAAATAATTTGCTCTCGAGAAAAACTGTTAGGGTATCGTCACATTTCAGCGACTAATTTCTCCCTGATGGATTCCCCACTTTTTGCCATCCCTGCCCCCGTTGGGGGCGGGGGCGTCTGTGATTCTTCCGTAGTACCGGGATGCCTGATCCTGGTGCTACAACGTCATCGCAACAGGGGCACCGGAGCGGCGGGGCGAAACCCCGGGAGCGTTATCCATTATCAGGAACGTCTTAATCTGAAATTTAAAACAATACCCCAGCGAGATTTTTCTCTCATAAATCCCTGAATGAGTTGGTAGTTAAAATGGCAAGGGGACCATAGGCGCTTACCGCATCATCGGGGCTCTCCCCGTGGAGCATCACGGGGTCCGAAAATCGTGTGAAACATTTTGTCTGGATTGGGGGTAAGGGGACCTTGTCCCCGCATGATGCCTCCCCCATTGGGGGAGAGGGGGTCACCCTCCTGTGTACCCCAGAGCAAAGGGCAGATGATTCCTTTAAAGCAAAATACCTGAGAACGTGAAAAATCTAAAAAATCAACGGTGTTCAATGAAATATTTCTCAGAAATCATCGGGCTTTTTACTCACGCCTGAGCCCCCGCAACAGTAGCAGCCCCCGCCTTGCGATAATCGCTCAGAAGGTTTTTGCGATAGCCCGCAAGAACGGGGGGACAATTTTTATCGCCATGCGTCCCCGTTCCCGACCAGGTTTCCATCAGAGAAAGAAATTCGTTGCTGAAATGTGACGGTACAAAAAAAAGGAAATTGGTTTTTTATTTTTTGCATTGGACCGGGAGGCTGGTTCCCGGTCACAGGGTCGAAGTATTCCCGCGGACCACAAAATAATTCGTGATCTCTCCGGACCTGCCATTGGGATTGGTGACCACGATATCCCATGCACCGACCTTTGTCGTGTTGGGAAGATCGAACTCGCAGGTCACTTCTGAAGACGAGTGCCAGGTGACCTTTGTTGCGGTAATACTGGTCTCTCTTGAACGGCGCAGCATTGCTGTCAGGTTGGTTACGAGATCCGATCCGGTAATGTCCGTTGATATGGTTGTGCCCGCTTCACCTTCATCAGGATCCATTGACCTGATCGAGGGTATGGCCCTGGACACTGCCGTTGTCGCTGTGGATGAGACCGGAGAGGTTGTCGTTGTTCTGGTTGCGGTTGTTGTCACGGCTGTTGTAACGGTAGTCGGGGCTGCGGTCGGGACGGACTCTACGGAAACGTGCGTGATCTTCACCGTGTAAATTTTTTCCATCATCGCACGCGTTGAGGTTTCCGTTTTTGAATTCATGCGGTAGCCATAGGAGCCGTCCGTGTTCCGGTAAATGAGGGCCCGGGTATAGGAATCGCCCGCCGGATCATAGCTGATAACCAGCCATGCGGGAGACTCGCCGCCGGTTGCACTCCGCACGATATCGCCGGCTGTGTACAGCGAGGCGGGAGCTGTGGCAACCGCCCCGGAGCCCGGCGTGCTGCCGGGGACAGCCGAATCCGGACTGTCTGAACAACCCGCCATGGTGATTCCGGCGATAAGGAAGATACATAAAACACCGAAGATTTCTGCTGAACGTTGCATGCACTACAGTCAGTCTTCAGGATATTTAACATTGTCAACTATTCATGGGAGACCATGGTGCCCTGCATGCTCACTGCTTCAGACACGACCATGCATGCACGCGGGCGCCGGCAGGAGGAGGTTTACGGACTCCTCCCGTGATGGATGATCAGATTTTTTACAAGGAAGAGGGAGAAGATCCCTGCCGGATGATACCAGGACGCCCAAAGAACTGATTCCACGGGCGTCCGGGAACCCTCCCGGCATTTGGGGGGGATTTATCACCTGCCACAGACCCACTCACCACGCCCTGACGCCCGGTTGTCAGGTGCCGCTGCTGCCCGGGCAGGGAGATGCAATCTTCTCGAAATGCTGCCGGAAAAAGTCTGTCATCCGCCCGTCGGGAATTTCCTTTGGTTCCGACAGGGATCCGGGCAGGATCCTTCCCGTGACCGTGAAGTACCGCCCCTGCATGTACATCTCCACGGGTCCCTTTTTCCTGCCTTTCAGCGCAAGAAGGGAGACCGCGATGACATGGACATCGTTGCCGGAAGGGCTCCATTCCGTGTAGGAACCAAGGGATAATGCCTCCTGGATCACAGCCTCCGTTGCATGATCGAAATCGATACCAATGATCCCGTCTCCCAGAACAAACCCGATCCCCTCATAACCTCCGGCTTCGTGGGCTTTTTTTGCCTGGTCGAACGTTCCCCATGTGGAGCGGACATTCACGAGTGCGTGCCGCTTTTTACCAGGCACCGGAACATAGGGTGGTTTGGGCATTCCCAGACCACCCAGCGATCCAGCTGCCTCAGCCGGGCGGGAATTGTTTCATAGTGAACCTGCATGACCGGACTACCGGCAAAAGAAGGTATTTTGGACCCTGAACTGCCGCACCGCAGGGAGCATGTTCAGGAGTTCCTGAATACCAGTTCTCCCCCTTCCTCGTCAACCACGATCTCCTTGTCCTTTTGCAGGTTTCCCTGCAGGATCATTTTTGACAATTCGTTCAGCAGGTTTTTCTGGATCACCCGTTTGATCGGCCGTGCTCCGAATTGCGGGTCAAAACCCCGAAAAGCGATAAGCTGGACTGCTTCCTTTGTTGCGCTGAGCCGGATTTCGCTCTTCTCAAGCATCTTTTTGACGTTCTCCAGCTGGAGCCCGACTACCGTCCGGATCTCATCTTCGGTGAGCGGTTTGAACATGATGATCTCGTCGATCCGGTTGAGGAACTCGGGGCGGATGGTCTTTTTGAGCAGGTCCAGAACCTGCTGCCGGGTGCGGTCGTACACCGAGTCCCGGTTTTTACCGGTGACATGTTCCAGGTTTTCCTGGATGAGGGCTGACCCGATATTCGAGGTCATGATGATGATGGTGTTCTTGAAGTCAACCGTGCGGCCCTTATTGTCCGTCAGGCGGC
>JAKLGN010000099.1 GCA_022710665.1 Methanoregula sp.
CGGTCGCTGCCCAAATCGTCCCGTCCCGTGTCTGCGTTATACCTCTCACAGACAGGTGCGGCAGGCCATCGCGGATGGAAAACGATGTCCAGGCAGTACCGTTCAGCCGGTACAGGCCACCGCGGACAGGCTGGCCGCAACCGACCCAGAGGTCCCCGCCCCGGTCCTCGAACAGGACATCCGCGGATGCTATGGACACGGTGCCGTTTCCCAGAAGACTCGTCAAGCGGCTGTCACGGTAAGACAGGACATCAGTATCCGTCCCGATAATGATCGTTCCATTGCTCCGTTGCACCAGGCTGAGCACCTTTGAGAACGGTACCCCGGGAGCAGGTGCAATCACCTCCCATGAACCCTGCCAAAAATGCGCCAGCCCCCCGTCATGCCCCACCCAGATTCCGCCATCGCGGTCCCGGATAATCTGCCGCACATACCCAAATGAAGGAACATTCCCCGGCGTGGCAGTCCTTGTCCCCGATACACGATCGATGAGAACCACCCCGTCCTTTCCCCCGGTCCAGATGGTATCGTTCACGATGATGAGGGTTGACACCTCGTTGGGGGGGCGGATGATCTGCCATCCCGGGGGAGCTGACTGTACCTGGACATACCCTAGGAGATTCTGGAGGAGAACGATCATCAGTACGATAACCAGGATTCCTGCCAGGAGCTGGCCGGTGGCACCAAGATGCCTTATAAAATTATTTTCCCGCATCAGAACCCGTCATGGCAGATAGTACCGTTTTCGAACCGGATGATGGTACCATCAATTCGCTCCGCTTCGTACTCATCATGCGTTACATAGAGCATACGCGATCCGGTTTCCCGCACCGATTCAAGGATCAGCAGGAGCAGATCCTCCCGGAGCGTTCGGTCAAGACTGGTGAGAGGTTCATCAAAGAGGAGGGTCGAAGGCCGCGGGGCAAGGGCCCGGGCAAGCGCGACCCTGCGGGCTTCCCCCCCGGAGATCTGGTCCGGGTACCGGGCAGAGAGCGTGAAAATTCCCATACGCTCCAGGAGACTGCGTGTCCGCAGCTGCTGTTCGCCAAAGGCCAGATCGCCCAGTGCAAACCGGATGTTCTCGGCAACGGTCATGTGCGGCCAGAGTGCCCCGTTCTGGAACACAAATCCGATAGATCGTTCTGAAGGCGGCACCATGGTGCCGGGGCTGCTCATAAGCCTGCCATCCATTGTGATGGTGCCGGTATCCGGTTTCTCAAGGCCGGCGATGAGACGGAGGAGCGTGGTCTTACCGCTGCCGGAAGGGCCGAGAAGCGCGATCCGTGCATGGTCAGGTATGGTGAGCGAGACCCGGTCCACAACCCGATACGTATCAAAAGTCTTACTGATTTCATTGAGTTCGATCATGGTATCACGGCAAATCTCCTCGTATACCGCTACCCCGGCTGACCCGCCACAGCAAAAGGATAGTGCCTGAACTTACCCCCAGTGTCAGTACGGTTACCATCAGGCATAAGCCTGCCACATCGGAAGACGACCCGTAATGGAGATAGTTGTAGATACGCATGGTAATCGTGGCATGCCCCGGTGGTGAGACGATCAGCGTGGCACCCAGTTCAGCGAGTGTCAGTGATGCAAGGATGCCCGCTGAGACGACCAGCCCGGGTGCAAAGAGCGGGAGGTGGATCCGTGTCCAGGCATCAAATCTGCTTTTCGCAAAGACCGTTGCAGCATCGAAGAGGAGCGGGTCTATGAAACGCATCTGGACAAAGAGGATGATCGCGGCGAAGGGGGAGAATTTTATGACGGAAACCATGGCAGGCATAATAAGTGCCGGGTAGAATGCAGAGAAGAACGGAAGGTTTCCCATCGTGATCATCCCAATCCCGATAAGGGGAGCCGGAACGGCGAGCGGGACGAGGACAATAAGCCATGCAGCAGCACCGCGGAAACCCGGCCGCTTCAGTTCCTGCGCTGCGGCAAGCGCCAGTGGCAGGGAAATGAGAATGACCAGGACAGCGGTCAGCAGGCTGTAGGCCAGTTCTTCCTGTGCCATAAGGATGGATGCAAAAAAAACGTTTGGGCTTTCAAAAGCCAGGAAAAGTCCTGAGAAGAGGACAAGGATCTGGACCGCCACGAGAACTGTCGAACCTGCCTGCAGCACACGGAACCAGCCCGGGAATTCCGGGAGGGTGGCAGACCGTGCCGGGATCCAGCCGGGAGTCTGGGCGAGCGTTCGGATCCCCGCCCTGCTCGCGACCATGACAAGAAAGGTGACCAAAAGGAGCGGCACGGCATAGAGCACTGCCTCGGCAGCGCTGTTGGAGGCACTGAACTGCGCAAATATATCAAGCGCATATACATCGGCACCGAACAGCGAGGGCACGGAATAGTCCGTGCAGCACAGGAGGAAAACGAAACCGAACGCTGCCCCCAGTGCCGGGGCAGCCATAGGCAGGATAATACGCCAAAGGACGACAATATCGGAACGGACGAGCCGGCCGGCATCGACGAGCCGGATATCAAGGGAAGCAAATGCAAGCCACGACAGGAACGCGGAGAGCGGGAGGAGAGCCATCAGTTCTACCCAGAAACTTACCAGCCATCCGGTTGCCGGAAGGCCGGGGACTATCAGATGGGCACCGTGAATCGCTTCAGACCAGGTAAGTGCGTGGATATACGGGGGTATTCCCGCAAGGGCAAGCAGCATTAAAAGTATGCCATACCGCAGTTTTCCCGGGAGTCTGAACAGGGCTGAAATGAAGAGGATGCCAATCAGTAAGCCGCTACCGGCAACTGCTGCAGCGAGTCCGACGCTCGCAGCGAGGAGGCCGGTTCTCCGTGGCGTGAGAACCAGGGGGGATGTGATGTCTGCAGATCCTGTCATATATGCCTGGACCAGATCAAACGAAAGACCAATCAGGGGGCAGAGTATCAGGAGAAAAAACAGGATTGTCGCAAGCGTAACGGCGATTCTTTCCGGTGAAAGCCTGGCAGCGAATCGATGAAAAAAAGAGGAGGTTGTCATGGCAGTTCAGCGATAACTTACCGGACAAAAATTTCCGTAAGGTCCTTCCTGGCAGGTTCGAGAGAATTGTAGATATCCTGGTATGTCACCGGAATAGTCCTAATGCCGGTACTGTTGATACAAGGAGAACCCGGGATATCCCGTACCGGGATCTGGATCCAACCGGAGGAAACCATGGCGGACTCCTGTCTCTTTTCCAGCAGGTAATCCATGAAGATTTTTCCTTCCTGTGGGCCGGGTGCACCTGCGATCAGCGCGACCGTATTGGGTATGACCAGAGTCCCCATCTGTCCTTCACCCTGGTCCGGGATGATAATCGTCACATTCTTCCCATTCTCCACTGCCCCGCAGGCATCATCGGTATCGGTCAGCCCGTACGTGATGCGGCTATCCGCAACAAGGTCACGGACAACCGAATTCCCGTCAACGGTCCGCACACCACGGTTGTTCAGGGAAGTGAAAAATTCCCGGGCTTTTTCTTTCCCGAGATAGCCATATAAAGCTGCAGCCTGAGTTGCGGTGGTGCCGAACATCGGGTACGCAATCCCAACGCTTTTTGCAGGATATTTCTCATCGAGCATATCGTACACGGAATGTGGGTATTGCGATGGCGCGAGCAGGTCGGTGTTGACAATAAAGATCCGTGCGCGTCCGCCAAAACCCGTCCAGAAACCTTCAGGATCCCGGAACCGGGCCGGGATATCTGCCGCTGAGGGCGAGTGGTAGGGTGCGAGCACATGTTCGTTCTTTAAGACCATTGTCTGGCTGAATTCACCGCTCCAGAATACATCGGCCTGAGGCCGGGCTTTTTCGGCAATGAGGCGGTTCACAAGTCCCGTGGTCTTCGCGGCTTCCACGTCATAGACCGGCATGACACGGATGCCGGTCTCGTTCTCAAATGCGTCAAAGACCTGTTCGGAATAGACCTGGTCAACGGAAGTGTAAACAACAACGGTCCTCTCCTGCCCGCTGTTCTGCCCCAGAATACCAAAAGCAGCGCTGATGATGATGACAACAGCGATACCAAAAGCAAGTTTCATGGAACGTCCGGTCATGGAACATCACGAATCAGAGAATATACAGGTATCTTCCCCGGGAGTTTTTAAAAACCATACGGTTTTTGTTTTTTCATCGTCATCGATCGTCTGTTCTGGCCACCCTGAAAAATATTCGTTTGCTTTATCCGTATGCTTATGTACCAGGATCAACCATCATATTCTGATATCACGGGACGCGTCTGTCATGAAGATTGCAGTATCAGGGAAAGGCGGGACCGGCAAGACATTTCTCGCGGGAACACTGGCTGCACATTTTGCGGCCGGGGGACATCCGGTCATAGCCATAGACGCAGATCCTTCACCCAATCTGGCAGTAACCCTGGGACTGAGTCTGGAGGAAGCCGGAAAGATCCTTCCCGTTGCAGAGAACGGCGAACTGATCCGGCTCAAGACCGGCACTGACTATTCGGGCGTGTTCCGGCTCACCTTCACGGTTGACGATATTATTGAAAACTATGCTGTGCCGACACCGTCCGGTGCACATCTGATGGTGATGGGGACCGTCCGTTCCCTGGGCTCCGGGTGCGCCTGCCCCGCCCATTCCGTGGTAAAGGCACTCCTCCGGCACCTGATCGTTGATCGCAATGAGATCGTCATCCTCGACATGGATGCTGGGATCGAACATCTCGGCCGGGGCACTGCAGAGCATGTCGATACCCTGCTGGTTGTTTCAGACGCAAACCGGAAATCGCTTGAGGTGGCAAAGACCATCTGCCATATGGCACAGGACTCGTCTATCCGACAGGTAGTTCTTATCGGTAACCGGCTTTCAAGCCCTGCACAGGAACAGGTCCTCAAAGTATTTGCGGAAAAGACCAAAATCCCCCTCCCGGCCCTGATCCCCTTCGACCAGGGGGTATTCGACAACGGTATCAGTGGCGACCCGGTTGATGAAAAACGGTCTCCTGCCATGCGGGAAGTCAGGAATCTCGCCACGTTGCTTGAATCCGGTCAATTAAAAAAAACTGATGCCCTGGTGAACTGATGAAAACGATTGTTACCATGGGAAGGGGCGGGACGGGAAAGACCAGTTTTGTTGCCCTGATGGCGAAGTACCTGATCAATACCAGGGCTTTCCCGGTTCTCCTCGTTGATGCAGATCCCGACCAGAACCTTGCGGAGATGGTGGG